>JBCCVY010000035.1:0-15506 GCA_039194725.1 Pseudomonadota bacterium | reverse complement strand
CCGGACCGGGGCTCCGGCTACGGCAACCGTGCGGGTCTCGGAACCCATGCAATTGCTGCGCTTCAACGCCGACAAGCTGCGCGCCTACGTCCAGAAAAACGAAGACATCGGCGCGATCCTTGAACAGAACCTGGCCAACCATCTGCGCTCCAAGCTGGTGTCCATGTCGGCGACCGCCAGCCGGGATGCGGGAAAAACGGCCCAAAACCCAGCTGCTGCCTGACCGGCGGCGCAGCAATCACCATTTCCTGCAGATTTGCGTGGCAATTAGCACAGACCTGCCACCTGAGGTTGTGTTGACTGTCTGACGTCGCGCCCCTCCTTCGAGGGTCCGCGGCGCCGGAAACCAGTTTGAAGGTAGCAGCCGATGCGGGAACTGTTTGTCGACCTGGACCTCTTCAACACCATCGGCATTGTCGGTGTGTCCCTCTACATCGGCAATTACATGGCGCTGCAGACCGGATTTGTTCGCGGTCAGGGCTATGTCTACCCTGCCGTCTGCCTGATCGCGGCTTCGTGCGTGTTGGCCAGCCTGATGCAGGACTTCAATCTGTCGTCAGCGGTTATTCAGATCACCTGGATCGCCATCAGCATCATCGGCATTGCCCGCATGTATGTTCTGGGCGTCACCTCGCGGTTTTCCGATCGCGAACGCCTGTTCATGCGCCATATGGCGGACGGTCTGAGCGAGCACCGTGCCCGGGCGCTGCTGGACACGGGCATGTGGCTGAAGGCAGAGCCGGGCACGATACTGACCCGGGAAGGCGAGCCGGTCGATCATCTCAGTTTCGTTGCATCCGGCAACGCCAGGGTGATCGTGCGCGGCAAGACGATCGCCACGTCCGACGCCGGCATGGCCATCGGTGAGATAACCTATCTGTCAGGTGAGCCGGCCACGGCGACCGTCGAGGTGGCGGAACAGATGCATCTGATCAGGTTCGACGCGGACAAGCTGAGGGCCTTCCTGCACAAGAACCCTGACATCGCCGCGGCACTGGAGCAGAACATGGCCAATCACCTGCGCTCCAAACTGGTTTCCATGTCGGAAACAGCCAGCCAGAAGAAGCTTCGCGCTGCCAAAAAGCCTGCTGCAGCCTGACGGGCGAATGTCCCACAGGCGCCAACCACAAGCCATAAACTGCTGACAGCTGGACGTCAGCAGCCTGCGGACTGTCCTCTTGCGTGAACCGATGGCGGCTGCCTAACTGGACAGTGCGACAACCGGCAACCCGCAGGGCTTCTTCACGCATGAATTACAAGCTCGGTATCTTGGCAGTTCTGGTCGCCGGGCTGTGCGGCAGTTCGGTCGGCATACTCGTGCGGCTGATCGAAGACGCGGACGGCTGGCAGATCCTGTTCTATCGCTCCGTCTCATTTGCCGTGCTGGTGTTGGCCTTCATGCTGGCGCGCAACGGGCGCGACACATGCAGCCGCTTTTTGAAGACCGGCGTCTGGGGCGCCGTCGTCTCCATCTGCCTCGGCAGTGCGTTTATCGCCTATATCTTTGCAGTGCGGCTCACCACCGTGGCCAGCGCTGTCTTCAGCTTGAGCGCATCCCCGTTCATCGCGGCGCTTCTGTCATGGATATGCCTGGGGGAAAAAGCGTCCGGGGTCTCATGGGCCTGCATGACCGCCGGACTGCTCGGCGTCGCCATCATGATGGCCGAGGGCCTGCTGGCCGGCAGCGCGCTCGGCAGCGCCGTGGCGCTGATCGCGGCGTTGGGATATGCCGCCAGCATTGTCGCTTACCGGGCCGGAAAGGACATCGACATGATGCCCGCAACATGCCTGGCCGGCGTGTTTGCGGCGTTTGTCACCGTGTTTCTCGTCGACGACTTCATGCTGTCGGGCAACGACCTCATCATCGCTGTGTTGCTGGGCACAGTTCAGGTCGGCCTGCAGTACATCCTGATAACCATCGCCGCCAAGCATGTGCCCGCCGCGGAAGTCACCCTGCTGATGCTGTCTGAGGTCATCTTGGCGCCGGTCTGGGTCTGGATAGGGTTCGGCGAGGCGCCGGCGCTGCTCACTCTGGCCGGCGGCGCGGTTGTGCTTGTCGCCGTAACGGTGCAGGCCGGCACAGCAATAGCCGGCAAACAGTAATGTCGCGACTATCCGGGTCGGGGCGTCACGAACCGGCCTTCCGGCACCACCGCAATCGGTGCCAGTTCCACCAGAAAGTCTTCGTGTCCGAGCCCTGCCACCATGATGGATGTGCTGGTGGGCGCGTTGTCCGTCTCGAGGAACTCACCCCGCACTTGTTGGATCAGCGGCAGTTGCGATCTGTCGGTGTAGTAGGTGGTGACCGCCACCAGATCGTCCAGCCGGCCGCCCACGGCAGCCAGCACCCGCTCGATGTTGCGAAAACACTGGCGGGTCTGTTCGGCCACATCGCCCTTGCCGACGATCTGCTCGTCCTCGTCCCACGCCACCTGCCCGGTGAAGTGGATCACGCGGCCTTCCGGTTGCACCACGCCCATGGAGAACCCGCGCCCGCGCGGCGACCAGACGCCGTCTGCATCGATTGTGGTTTTCATTGCCTGTTTCCATCGTCAAGTTGGGTTTTGATCCATGCCGCAAACGCCTGCGCCGCCTCGCCTGCCGGACCTGCCGCGTTCACCCGCATGAAATAGCTCCAGCGGCTGGGTATCGACAAGGCGAACGGCCTGACCAGCTGGCCGGTTTCCAGCGCCGCGCGCGCCGTCAGAGCATCGCCCAGCGCAACACCATGGCCTGATGCCGCCGCCATCTGCACCATCGGCATGTCTGAAAACACCGGGCCGCCGCGCGGATCGACTTGCGTCGCACCGGCTGCATCCAGCCAGCGCTGCCAGTCCACATGGGTGACCAGGTGCAACAACCGCATTCGTTTCAGGTCCGACGGCTTGCGAAGCCCCGGCTCCGCACTGAGCGCGGACGGGGCACACACCGGGAACAGCGCCACCTGGGCCACAAGGTCAGCCTGATCACGCAATTGCGCCGCCTCCCCGAACGCAATCTGCACATCCGCCGTTTCATCGGTGATGTCGCCAAGCGCACGTGCAGCCGCGACATGTATGTTGATGTCCGGAAACTGCTCGATGAAAGACCCGATCCGGTCAGCCAGCCAGAAGGTGGCAAAACCGGGCGGTGCCACCACCTTAAGGTCGCCCGACAATACCGGTTCGTCGGCCGCTGCCCGCGTCATGATGTCAAGCGCCCGCCGGGCTTCCTGGGCGTAGCGCCTGCCGCGAACCGTCAGCCGGATTCCGCGGCCATCGGGCTCTGAGATGGCAAACCCCAGATCATCCTCCAGCCGGCGCAACATGTGGCTCACCGCAGAGCGCGTCAGCGACATTTCTTCCGCCACCGCACCCGCCGACCGCAATCTGTCCAGGGCTTCCAGGGCCCGCATCGCCTTTACCGGCGGCAACCGGCTGAATTTGCTCATGAACACTCGCCATATACCAACAAATAAATGTCAACAATAGCGCGGAAAGATTCACTTGTGTGTCAAATTTTGTCACCTCATCATGTCCGGCAGACACAAGTGATGTGAAAGTCGAAGTTCATGGACGCTGAATTTTCCCGTCGCAAACTCCTGGAACGTGACCATCTGCGCGCGCTGTATGAGCGCTCGGATGCTCGTGGGCTGGTGCAGGCCGGGTCGCATCTGGGCGCAATTGCCATCACCGGGTACCTGCTATGGCAGACCTGGGGCACCTGGATCGCCGTACCGGTGTTCATGATCCATGGAATCCTGATCAATTTTCTCTATGCCGGACAGCACGAGTTGAGCCATGGCACGGTGTTCAGGACCAAATGGTTGAACGAGTGGCTCGGCCGCCTGATCGGTTTCGTGATGATCTATCCGCGCGACTTCGACAAGATCCAGCATTTTGCCCATCACCAGTACACCCAGAACTGGGAAAAGGATGGCGAACTGGTCCGCGAGCCCTACACGCTGACGTCCTACCTGCTGTGGTTCTTTGGCCCGTCCTACTGGTATTCGCGCATCCGCCGGATTTTCCGGTTCACGTTCGGCATTGTCACCGAACCGTACGTCTTCAAGACCCAGCATGACCTGGTGACAAAGGAAGCGCGCATTTCGCTGGCCGCCTATATGCTGGTTGCCGGGATTTCAATCTACCTGCAGTCCTGGGCCGCGGTGACACTGTGGCTGGCTCCGATGATCACCATGAAGTTTGTGCACCAGTTGCAGAACACCATCGAGCATTTGGGCCTCAGTCATGAGGACAACACGCTGATCAACACCCGGTCGACCGACACCAACGCGCTGATGAAGTGGATGTGCTGGCAGATGCAGTACCATACCGCCCATCACACCTTTCCGTCGGTGCCGTTCTGGAAACTGAGGGAACTGAACGACGAGATCGAGACCAAGCTCGGCCATGAAGTTCACCGCATGGGCTATATCGAGTTCCAGCTTGAACTCATCCGCAAGCTGTCCGGCGGCAAGTCGGAAGCCGACTATCCCATGAACGAGGTTTGGATAACACGGCGCAACGGCACCCTCGACCGGGTCGTCTATGACTGAATCCAGACGGCCTGACCTGCAAGTGTTCCAATCTCTGTGGGCCATGCAGCCGCATGCGCCTGACGGTGTGAAACTGCCGCTGGACGAGGTCTGCGACATGGTCGCGGCAGAAGGGTTTTCCGGCATGGCAATTGACCTGGGCGCGGCCGACATCGAGACCGCTCACAAGGTCCGCCACCACCTTGAGCGCAACAAGCTGACGCCGCTGATCGTCGCGTTTCCAAAAACGGTTGAGTCCCTGCGCGACACGCTGCAGATGTCGAAGGACTTCGGCTCGCCGTTTGTCGACATTATCGGCCAGGTGTTTCCGTTGTCGGTCGAAGGCGGCATTCCGGTCATCCGCAAATGGCTCGAGATGGCCGATGACGTCGGCATCCCGGTGCAGTTTGAAACCCACCGCAACTGCATCACCAACGACCTGTTCTACACGCTGCAACTGCTCGATGCAGTGCCGGAAATGCGTTTGTGCTGCGACCTGTCCCACTACATTGTCGATCGCGAGTTCTGGTATCCGATTTCCGATGACAACCAGGCTCTGATCCAGCGCTGCATCGAACGCTCCGACAGTTTCCAGGGCCGTGTCGCCTCGCGCCAGCAGATCCAGTTGCAGATCAATTTCCCGCAGCACCGCAAATGGGTCGAGGTGTTTGAGGACTTCTGGCGCCGCGGCTTTGACAGCTGGCTGAAACGGAATCCGGAAGGCTCGCCGGTTTTCCTGTGTGAACTGGGCCCGCCCGAATACGCCATGACCGGTGCGGACGGCAAAGAACTGTCCAACCGCTGGGACGAAGCCAGGCAGATGCGCGACTTGGCAAGGCGCATCTGGGCGGAATCCTGTCAGGCGGAAACAGGCTGACTTCCGCAGTTTCCGCAATTGCCGTTTTCCTGTTTACGGTGCTAGCCTCACGCATGGGTTGTGCTGGGGAGCAGAAACCGGAAGGAAACATGCATGCCTGAAACGCAGCACACAAAGGTCGTCAAGGCCTGGCTCGAGCAACTGGAAACCGCCCTGAAAGCGCAGGATACCGACGCTGCGACAGCACTGTTCGGCGACGACAGTTACTGGCGCGACCTGGTCTCCCTGACATGGAACATCAAGACCGCCGAGGGCCGCGACGACATCGCTGCGATGCTGAAGGCAACACTCGGGCACGCAAAACCGGAAAATTTCCAGATTGAAGGCGAGGCCAATGAGGCGGACGGCGTCGTTGATGCCTGGTTCACCTTCGAGACCGCGACTGGGCGCGGCAAGGGCCTGGTGCGCCTGATCGACGGCAAGGCTTGGACCATGCTGACCTCGCTGCAGGAACTGAAGGGCTTTGAGGAACCCAAAGGTGCAAACCGGCCGAAAGGCGTTGAACACGGCTCTGCCAAGGGGCGCCTCACCTACGCAGAGGAGCGCGAAAAGGAGGCCGCCGAGCTTGGCTACAAGACTCAGCCCTATTGTGTGATCATCGGCGGCGGACAGGGCGGCATCGCGCTGGGCGCCAGACTGCGGCGGCTTGGTGTGCCGACCATCATCATCGAGAAAAACGCGCGCGCCGGCGACAGCTGGCGCAAGCGCTACAAGTCCTTGTGCCTGCACGATCCGGTCTGGTACGACCACCTGCCCTACCTGCCGTTTCCCGATCATTGGCCGGTGTTCTCGCCTAAGGACAAGATCGGCGACTGGCTGGAAAGCTACACCAGGCTGATGGAGCTGAACTACTGGTCAAGCACGACGGCCAAGTCTGCGTCCTATGACGACAAGGCGAAGGAATGGACCGTTGTTGTCGACCGTGACGGCAGCGAGGTCACGCTGAAACCGAAACAGCTGATCCTGGCAACCGGCATGTCCGCGGTGCCGAACGTGCCGCAACTGACCGGCCAGGATGTCTTCAAGGGTGAACAGCAGCACTCCAGCCAGCATCCGGGTCCTGACGCCTACAAGGACAAGAAGGTGGTCGTCATCGGGTCCAACAATTCGGCGCACGATATCTGCGCCGCCCTGTGGGAAGCCGGATCCGATGTCACCATGGTGCAGCGCTCGTCCACGCATGTCGTCAAGTCGGAAACCCTGATGGACGTGGCGTTGGGCGCGCTTTACTCCGAAGAAGCGGTCAAGAACGGCATCACCCACGATGTCGCGGATCTGATCTTCGCATCACTGCCCTACAAGGTTCTGCCGGCCGTGATGCAACCGCAGGTCGACGAGACCAAGAAACGCGACAAGGACTTTTACGACCGGCTTGAAAAGGCCGGATTCGACCTGGATTTCGGCGCCGACGACACCGGCCTGTTCATGAAGTACCTGCGCCGCGGCTCTGGCTATTACATTGACGTGGGCGCCTCGGAACTGGTTGCCGATGGCAAGATAAAGCTGGCCAAGGGCCAGGCCGACCATCTCACCGAGACATCGGTGGTGCTGGACTCAGGCCAGGAGCTGCCGGCTGACCTGGTGGTCTATGCCACCGGCTACGGTTCAATGAACGGCTGGGCTGAGCGGCTGATTTCCAAGCAAGTCGCCGACAAGGTCGGCAAGTGCTGGGGCCTCGGGTCGGACACGCCCAAGGATCCGGGTCCGTGGGAGGGCGAATTGCGCAATATGTGGAAACCGACGCAGCAGGAAGCCTTGTGGTTTCACGGCGGCAACCTGCACCAGTCGCGCCACTATTCGCAATTCCTGTCACTGCAGTTGAAGGCCCGCCAAGAGGGGCTCGACACCCCGGTCTACGGCATGCAGGAGGTCCATCATCTGAGTTGATGGCGGCGCCAGGCTGCGATCACGGTTTCAGCCTGCCCACCGGAATGATCTCCGGCGACGTGCTGGTGAACGGTTCGCCGCCCCAGTCACCCAGCCAGTGGTCCACATCGAGGCCTGCCTCTTCCATCATCTCGGCCAATTCACCCTGGCCGGGAAATGTGATTTTGGACCTGGCCGAGAAGATCTCGCCGGATGCTTCAATGCGATAGTGGGTTTCGTAGGTGACGATTTCAGTCACTGCGTCCTGCGATACGTCATTCCACACTGTCACCGGACCCCGATCCGGGTGCTCGATCCGGCGCTCCGTCTCATCTGGAATCCAGTTGCGCCAGTCTTCAGCCAGCGGGTTGCGGGTATCGAAGATGAACCGTCCCTTCGGTGTCAGGTGACTTGAAACAGTGGCCAGCACCGCGCGCCGGTCATCCGGGGTCAGGAACACCTGGAAGGCATGCCCGGTAAGGACCACGAGGTCATACTTTCGCGGCAGCCGGACCGTGCGGGCATCCGCCTGCACCCAGGTCACCTGCTCACCGCCCGGCCGGGCGCGGGCGACATCCAGCATGGCTTTCGCCGGATCCACACCGCAGCGAAGCTTGTTGCCTGTCAGGTAGGTCAGGAAGCCGCCGGTGCCGCAGCCAATGTCAAGCACCGACCCGGCCTGCTTCGCCAAGGCGGCACAGTACTCCCAGTCCGCCGCCAGACCGTTTTCGATGTCGTAGAACTGTACGAGGCCGGCATCCTGGTACAATCTGTCTTTTTCAACGTCCAACTCGTTCATTTTTCTTTCCGCAACACGTGCCCGTCGCCAGTCCCATGGCTGCTTCCCGGCGCGGACCTCTTGACGTGATCAACCTACCGGAAACACACTCGCCAGTCTCTTGTCCATAATGACCGGTGTCCGCATGTCAGATCTTTGGAAAAAGCCCGCTACCGAAATCGCCCAACTGATCCGGCTGGGCGCCGTGTCTGCCGTTGAGGTGACGCGCGACGCCCTTGCCAGGCTGGATGCGGTCAACCCGGCCATCAACGCCGTTGTCCAGTTCATGCCCGAAGAGGCGCTTGCAGCCGCACAGGCCACGGACGAGGCCGTCGCCCGCGGCGACCGCCTGCCGTCTCTGGTCGGTGTTCCGGTCACCGTAAAGGTCAACGTCGATCAGAAGGGCTTTGCCACCACCAACGGCTTGCGCCTGCAGAAGGATCTGATCGCCGAGGAGGACAACCCGGTGGTCGCCAACCTGCGCGCTGCCGGTGCCATCATCATCGGGCGCACCAACACACCGGCCTTCTCTATTCGCTGGTTCTGCCGCAACTCGCTGCACGGCCACACCAGGAACCCGCTCAACCCGAACATTACGCCGGGCGGCTCGTCGGGCGGAGCCGCGGCCGCAACCGCCGCGGGTATCGGCTGCATCGGCCACGGCACCGACATCGGCGGATCGGTGCGCTATCCGGCTTATGCCTGCGGCCTGCACGGTCTGCGCCCGACGCTGGGCCGTGTACCGGCGGTGAATTTCACGGCGCCGGACCGTCACATCGGCGGACAGCTGATGGCCGTCTCAGGCCAGCTGGCCCGTACTATCGGCGATGTGCGGCTGGCGTTTGAAGCCATGTCGGCGCCGGACCCGCGTGATCCCTGGTGGGTGCCGGTTCCAGCTACCCTGCCCGAACAGCCCAGGCGCGCCGGCCTGACGGTCGCGCCGGAAGGAATGAACATTGATCCGCTTGTTGCTACCGCCCTGCGTGATGCAGCCGAGAAGCTGACCGAGGCCGGTTGGCAGGTGGAAGAGGTCGAATGCCCGCCGTTCAGGGAACCTGCCATGCTGCAGGCCATGCTGTGGCTGGCCGAATTCCGCCGCGGCGCCGCCGAAGCCGTCCGGAAAGAGGCCGATCCGGATGCGCTGTTCGTCTATGACCAGATGGTGCGGCTGTGCCCGGAACCGGACATGAACGGCATCCTCGATGCGCTGCAGCGCCGGGCCACACTGACCCGCGACTGGCAGGTGTTCCTGGACCAATACCCTGTGTTGCTGTGCCCGGTTTCAGGCGAACTGCCGTTTCCCGATCTGCTGGACGTGGAGTCACCGGAAGCGTTTGACCGGGCCATGGAAGCACAGCTGACCCAGGTCGGTTTGCCGCTGATGGGACTGCCCGGGCTCACCGTGTCCACCGACATGACCGACGGCAATGTCCCCGTCGGCGTCCAGCTGATTGCCGGCCGCTATCGCGAAGACACCCTGTTTGCAGCCGGTGAAATCATTGAAGCCGGCGGCGTGCCGGCGCTTCCCGTAGATCCTGCCGCGGGCTGAATGAACAAGCGGGATCAGTTTTTCTCCTCAGGCTGGTGCTCGTTCGAGACAGATCCGGCGGTGTTGAACTGGGTCGAGTTCGCCCTGCCGGCCGCCCGCGCCACCTTGGACGACCCGGCCCAGCAACAGTGGACCCGGTATCAGGGCACCTGGTTTGCCGGCGTCAACGCGCTGCCCAACGACGCGTCAGGACGCCTGCCGCAGGGGCCGCCCCTGGCCGGCAACGCCATTGAATTCATCGCGGCGGAACTTGGCTTGCCGCAATTCGGCTGGGACAAGGCCCAGGTCTCCATCTGTTATCCGGGCTATCCGCAGCCCATGGCGGGTGAGACGGAAGGTCAGCACAATTTCCGCAAAAACCGCGACGCCGCCCACGTTGACGGCCTGCGCGGTATCGGCCAGCCAAGACGGCGCTTCCTGGAAGAAGGCCACGCCTTTGTGCTCGGCATACCCATGGTGGAGGCCAGTCCCGATGCCTCGCCATTTGTGATCTGGGAAGGGTCGCACGAGATCATGCGGCGTACCTTCATGTCCGCTTTGGCAGACATACCGTCAACAGACTGGATCGACATTGACCTGACCGATTGCTACCAGCAGGCCCGCAAGCAATGCTTCGATCAGTGCCGGCGTGTGGTCATTCATGCCAGTCCCGGTGAGACCTACCTCGCCCACCGCCTGTCCCTGCACGGCGTGGCGCCCTGGGGCGACACTGCAAACGCCGGACCGGACGGCCGCATGATCTGCTATTTCCGACCCGAGTTGCCGGACCGGGCCGGATGGCTGTCTCTGCCTTAGGAAGCCCTAAGCCGCCGTCAGCTTTGCCATGACCTCGTCGGACACCTGGAAGTTTGAAAACACGCTCTGCACGTCCTCGTCATCATCGAAGGCTGCCATGAGCTTCATCAGCGTACCGGCCTTGTCCTCATCAAGGTCGGTACTGGTCTGCGGCTTCCAGACGACGTTCACCGAGTCCGCCTCGCCGAGATCATTCTCCAGCGCCGACGACACATCGCCGATGTTCTCAAAAGCGCAAATCACCACATGGCCGTCGGCATCCGACGTCACATCGTCGGCACCTGCCTCGATGGCGGCCATCATCACCGTGTCGTCATCGCCAGCTTCCGGCTTGTAGACGATTTCGCCGACCCTATCGAACATGAACGACACCGATCCGGTCTCCCCCATATTGCCGCCGTACTTGGTGAAATAGGATCGCACGGCGCCGGCCGTCCGGTTGCGGTTGTCGGTCAGCGCCTCGACAATGACCGCGACACCGCCGGGTCCGTAACCTTCATAGCGGATGGACTCGTAATCTTCCGCGTCGCCGGCCTGCGACTTGTTGATGGCCCGCTGGATATTGTCCTTGGGCATCGACTGGGCCTTGGCGTTCTGGACCGCCAGCCTGAGCCGCGGGTTGGAATCAACATCCGGTCCACCCAGCTTGGCGGCAACGGTGATTTCCTTGGACAGTTTCGAAAACATCTTGGCGCGCACCGCGTCCTGGCGGCCCTTGCGGTGCATGATGTTCTTAAATTGTGAATGTCCGGCCATGGCCCTCATCCCTTCCAGAAAAGCAAGTCTGCTGAATTTTGTGGCCTTCGTCTAAACCAGCACGGCGTGTGCTGTCCAGATGCCCGTATCCAATTCAGAACAGTTGCAAAGCGCAGTAAACTTGAATCTAAAGCATTTACCGGCTGTTAGAGGTTGTCACGTCACAGTCATGCAACTGAAGGACGACGGCAATGGATGGCAAGAAATTGAAAACGGCTGACAAACTGGATCGCCACATGTCTGAAACGGTTGATATGGCCGGTTCCGCCATGGCGTCACTGCTGACCTCACTGCATGGTGTTGCGCACAATTCGACACCGGGCCACGCCCTGAAGACGGCAAGTGCCATGCAGGCAACTGTGAACCGCATGGAAGACGCAATGTCGGCGGCCCGCCATCTGATCGACGACGGCAAGGACGCATCTGCCAGCGTGGACTGCGCCCGCGTCATGGCTCTGTCGGACTACGCCGAACGCATTGCCAAACTGCGCACAATCGCAGCTCAAATCGAGGCCCAGTCCGGCAAGGTTTCCTGAAGCTCACCGCCGACGCGCACGGCGCCAATCCGGGTCGCAAGTCCGGTTTTGTCGTCGGTTTCCACCATGACCCCACACAGTGTCGCCTGCCCCAGGGCCGGAGCAAACCGGCCTGACGGGATACGGCGGGTAAACCTGTTCAGCGGCTCGCCTTTGTCCATGTCGATCACACTGTCATAGTCGCCGGTCATGCCGGCATCGGTCTGGTAACCGGTGCCGCCCGACAGGACATGGGTGTCGGCGGTCGGCACGTGGGTATGAGTGCCCACCACCAGCGACGCCCTGCCATCGCAGAAATGTCCCATGGCCATCTTTTCCGATGTCAGTTCCGCGTGCATGTCGACAATCACCGCATCAGCGACCTCGCCCAGCGGGCAAGCCTCCAACTCCCGGTCTACCGCGCCAAACGGATCACCCAGCGGCTCCATTTTTGCAACGCCCAGGACGTTCATCACCAGCACGCGTTTGCCCGATGCGGTCTCATACACGTTGGCACCCTTGCCTGGCGTGCCGGCGGGATAGTTCAACGGCCGGATCAGCTCTGGTGTCCGTTCGATGAACACCAGGGCTTCGCGCTGGTCCCAGGCATGGTTGCCCAACGTCACCACGTCAGCGCCTCGATCGCGGAACTCATTGAAAATGTCTTCTGTTATGCCGAACCCGCCGGCCGCATTTTCACCGTTGACGACGACAAAGTCGGCCTTCAGCCGCTCACGCAGTCCGGGCAGATGCGAGGAGATTGCCTGGCGCCCTGCCCGGCCCACCACGTCTCCGACAAACAACAGTCTCATATCCGCTTCCCGGGTTTGATCGGGCCCTTCTCGGTCAGGATCCAGTCAAGCGGCTGGTCATGATCACCGCGCACAACCGCATCCACCTGTTGTGCCGAATAAGCAACGCCAATGGCGATCACAGGTTTCATGGCCCTCAGTTTCTCCAGGGTGCGGTCATAGAACCCGCCGCCGTAGCCGAGCCGGTATCCGGCCAGGTCATAGGCCAGCATCGGCACCAGCAGGAAATCCGGGTCGACAACCGGTGCGCCGTCTTCGGGCACGGGAATGTTCCAGCGTCCGGGAACCGTCGGCTCGCCCGGTGCCCAAGTCCTGAATTCCAGCGGCGTATCGTTCTCGATCACCACCGGAACGCAGGTTGTGCAACCGCGAGCGCCGAGCTGGCCAAGCAAGACCCTGGTGTCAATCTCGCTGAGATACGGAATGAAACCGGAAACGGTTTTACCACTAACATCGCCGGCAAAGTCCAGGCCGTGCCCGGCCAGCGCCTGAGGCGCGTTTGCCCGCAACGCCTGATGCGCCGCCTTTCGCACGTCGCCTGCCGCCTGGCGCGCCAGCTTCTTGCTGGCCGCGATTGTTTGATCATCCGTCATGTTGGGTGGCTCTTACAGCTTCGTCGCCCGGTTGTCACCTGCAGCGGCCAAGCAAACTTGCCTCTTTAAAATTGCATTGGCTGCGCGTACATATACCCACAGACGGGCTGCCCGGTGCGTGATGGCGTTACTATTCTCTGGGGCCTATAAGATCTTCTAAGGGAGCTGTCTCTGTTTCGGATCGTGGTCTGTGACACGCGGCGCCCACCTACAACTGTAGGGACCCGAGATCTTAAACTCCCACGGCCCATGGTGGCTCGTCGCTTTTTCTCAACCGGTGCAGGTTGCTGGTCACAAACCGAGTGCGGCGTTTTTGCCGGAAACAGTCATTCAGTCAGCGCGCAGCGGACGGCAGCTCTGAAAGTCCCAGTGCTCAACACGTCCCCTTGAACTCCTTGCGGATTTTTGTCGTTGCAAACTCGAAAAACGCATGGACACGTGCACTTCGGCGAATGTCCGGATGAGCCAGCATCCACAGATTTGAGTTGTACTTCTCCTCGGGGTCCTGAACACGAACTAGATCCGCGCAGGTTTCGCCCAAATAGCAAGGCAATACGCCTACACCTAGGCCGCCGCGAACAAAATCAAAGACTCCCATGAGGGTATTCGCCTTGGTTACGGGCGCGTCTTCAGCCATTTGCGAAAGCGTGATTTGGCTCATTGTCGACTGATTAAGGCTATCATTCAGCCTGATCCATCGGCGTTGCTGCGGTGGCAAATCTTGCAGCGCGGCCGAATAGTCGGCATTTGCGTATGTCGCAAAAGCAATCTCGGACAGATTACGGCCGATCCAATGCTCCGGCGGATTGCTTGTTGGCCGCAGCGCGATGTCGGCGTCTCTTTGCATCAGATCGAGCGGGCGCGTGCCGGACAACAACAGCAACTCAATATCCGGGTACTCGTTTTGAAATGCGGTGAACACGGGTGCCAGACAATAGAGCAATGAGTCCGTTGTGGTGATCGAAAGCGTTCCGGAAAGGCGTAAATCCTGTCCGCCCAACTCCCGCTGAATGCTGTTCATCCCATCGCGCAGGCGCAGCCCGTTTCGATAAAAATGCTCACCGGCGGCGGTCATCACATAGCCATGACTCAGCCGGTCAAAGAGCCGCACTCCCAGCCGTGCCTCGACGCTCTCGATCCGGCGGAACACTGTGGAATGGTTGACGCCCAACTGTCGCGCAGCGCCTGACAAACTGCCTGCCTCACCAACCGCAAGTACATAGGGAATATCACTCCAATTTAATGTCTGTGCATTCATGCAAACTTTCCTTGCACATGTTGTGAATAAACTTGCGTGAAATATCAACCTATCTTCGGCTTACACCGACCCGGAGATACGTCATGAGTAAACTTTTGAACCTTCCCCAACGCACCGGCCCCAAGCCGGAAACCTCGCACGGCCTACCTCACGCCCAGATCACTCAGCACGGTCCGGACTATATCATCGATCAACTGCGCGACTGGGCATTCTCCCTTCCCGGCGTCGAAAATCACCAAAGCCTTGTATCCGTTCCGGGCGCACGGGCGATGGTCATGCACGACCGTGCGCGTTGCAACCCCAAGGCCTTCATGGCCGGCCGCGAATTTGCCCACATTCACCCACACCCGGACAATGGCAGCATGCATGTGCAGCTCCCCCAAGTCGACGCGCAGGAAGTAGCCGAAAAAGGCTGGGGCGAACACCACACGTTGGTCCTGAAAGGCCATCGCCCCGTCGGACTGGTGATGGTGTTCTCGCCCCGGGACGAAGCCGAATTGGAAACTATCAAGACGATCCTCTCTCGATCTTATGAAGCTGTGACCGGCACGAAACTGGCGGCGTAGCCGCCCGACACTGAAAGGAACAAATCAATGAAAATTCTTATTGTTGGCGCGACAGGCCTAATCGGCGGCGCTGTTGCAGATGCCCTGTCGCAAGATCACGACCTCATCCGCGCTGGATATAGCGATGGCGACGTGAAAGTTGATCTTGGCTCCAAAACTTCAATTGAGGCGATGTACAAAACTGTCGATACCGTTGACGCAGTTATCAGCACTGCCGGGTTGGCCGGCTTTGCACCCTTCAACGAATTGGACGATGCGGCCTATGATCTGGCACTCGGCAACAAATTGATGGGACAGGTCAATCTCGTGCGCTCGGGCAAGGACTACCTCAGCGAAGGCGGTTCCTTCACGCTCACAGCCGGCATCCTGTCCCGCCAGCCTATGCCGGGCTCAGTGGCGATCAGCATGGCAAACGGCGCTCTGGAATCCTTTGCCAAAGCTGCTGCTCTGGAGCTTGAGAACGGCTTGCGGATCAATACCGTCAGCCCCGTGTTCGTGAAAGAGACAATGGAAATGATGGGCATGGACCCAGGTCCCGGACTGTCGGCAACCGATACCGCAAAGGCTTACGTCACGGCTGTCGAAGGTAGCATGACCGGCGAAACACTGGATGCGCCGGACTATG
>JBCCVY010000034.1:0-15575 GCA_039194725.1 Pseudomonadota bacterium | reverse complement strand
GCGAGACATACATGGCCCGGCGGGTGAGCCCGAGTTCGTCAATCACCTTGCGGACTTTCGCCAGGTGCCTGCCGACTTTCATGATCACCGCGGCGCCGGACGCCTGCAGGCGCTCGCGCAGCAAGGCTTCATCGACTGGCGCCGGGATCACCGTCAGGACTTCGTTGCGGGCACACAGCGGCCGCGCCGCCATTCCGGCACAGGCCGTCATGGAGGTGACGCCCGGCACGATTTCTGTGTTGTGCCGTTCCGCCAGGCGTCCGAACAGATACATGAAAGAGCCGTAGAAGAACGGGTCACCTTCACACAGCACGACGACGTCCGTGCCCTGGTCAAGATGGTTGCCGATGGCTGCTGCCGCTTCGTCATAGACGTTTTGTGCCGGAAACCGCTCCACCCGCATTGGAATCACGATGGGAATCTCAATGGCCGTCTCGCTGATGACGTCTGCGGCGATCGATCGGGCGAAGCTGTCACCGGTGTCAGGTGCCGGATAGGCCACGATCGTTGCCGATGCAATCAGCCTGTGCGCCTTGAGCGTCATCAGCTCAGGGTCGCCGGGGCCGAGGCCGATGCCGAAAAGGGTGCCGCTCATCTGGACATGCTCCATTGTGTGACCGGCATGAACGGCCTCCAGCCGTGAAAGCTGCCGACCGGTTCGGCGCGCGCCACAGACAGGCGGGTCAGGCCGCCGCCATGGCGCGCATGGCAGGCCGCCAGGATCTGCTCGCTTTCAAGCGTCACGGCATTTGCAACCAGGCGGCCATGGGGTTTGAGAACCTCCAGGCAGGCCTCGATTGTTTCAATGCCCAGCCCGCCACCAATGAACACCGCGTCCGGTGCCTCAAGTCCGGCCAGGCCATCGGGCGCCATCGCATCGACAAGCTGCAGGCCGGGCGCGCCGAGCTGGACGGCGTTGCGCTGTGCCATGGCCCGCCTTTCGTGATGCGGTTCCAGGCCAATCGCCCCGGCGCCATGCGCCATCCGCATCCACTCGATTGCCACCGATCCGCAGCCGCAGCCAATATCCCACAACAGCTCGCCCTGCCTCGGCGCCAGCCGCGACAGGGTGACGGCGCGGACCTCGGACTTGGTCATCTTGCCGTCATGCTCGAAGGCGTCATCCGGCAGGCCCGGTCCGCGTGGCAAAGGGCGAGCGCCCGCATCGGCGATGCACTCAATGCACAGCGTATGAAAATCCGCCGGCCTGCCCGACCATCGTGCTGCTGCGCCGTCAAGTCGCGCCTCATCCGGCCCACCCATGTGTGACAGGGCAGTGATCCGAGAGGACGCAAATCCGTGCTGCACCAGCAACTGGGCGATGTGCGTGGGCGTATCGGCATCCTGGGTCAGGACAATGAGCTTTGCGCCCGGCGTGAATTCCTGGGCTATGGCTTGTATCGGCCGGCCATGCACGGTGAGGGTCACAACATCCTGCAGCGCCCAGCCGAGGCGGGCTGCGGCCAGTTGAAAGGCCGAGACATGCGGATGGACGCACACTTCTTCGGGCTCGAAATGCGCGGCGATTTTTGCGCCGGCCGAGTACCAGGCAGGATCACCGGTGACCAGGACGCAGACCTGTCTGCCTCTGAGGTTCTCTATGCGCTCGATCATTGCATCGAACGGGTTTGGCCAGGTCAGTCGTTCAGCCGGCACGTCTTCGGCAAGGGAATGATGCCGGGATCCGCCGATCAGGACATCAGCCTGTTGCACCGCCGAACGTGCTGCTGCCGACAGGCCCGCAAGGCCATCCTCGCCGATACCGACAATGTTGAGCCAGGCTGCGCTCATCTGCCGTCTCCGGCCAAGCCCAGTGACAGGGCGTTCACCGCAGCCGATGCCATCGCTGATCCTCCGCGCCGGCCGGTGAGCGTGATGAACGGCACACCGCGGGGATTGGCGGCAAGTTCGGCCTTGCTTTCCGCAGCGCCGACGAAACCGACGGGAAATGCCAGGATGGCGGCCGGTTTCGGCCAGCCTTGATCGAGCAGTTCAAGCAGGTGGAACAGGGTCGTCGGCGCGTTGCCGATGGCGACGACACTGCCGTCAAGTTGCTCACGCCACAGTTCAACGGCCGCCGCGGACCGGGTGTTGCCGATGCGTTCGGCAATCTTCGCTGTTTGCGGATTGTTGATTGTGGAGACGATGTTCGCTCTGGCCGCCGCACCACGCCGGATGATGCCGCTGGCAACCATTTCCACATCACAGAGTATGGCTGCGCCTGCTGCAAGAGCCTGTCTGCCTGCCTCGACGCAATCGGGCGTATAAACGATGTCATTCGCAATATCAGTCATCCCGCAGGCGTGGATGAGCCGGACCACAAGCTCCGCCGTATCTGGGGAAAACCGCCCCAGCTGCGCTTCTGACCGGACGGTCTGGAAACTCAGTTCGTAGATTCTTGACGGCTCGCGTTCATAGATCACTTGTCGTCCTGCTTCATGTGTTTGCGCACACTTTCCGGCCCGTGCGGATGGCTCGCATGCGGGTAGGGCGGGTGATGGTGATCATGACTGTGTGAGTGATCGTGCGAATGCGCGTGGTCATGGTCGTGCGAATGTCCGTGGTGATGATGATGGTGATGATCGTGATCATGACCGCGATCCAGCCGGCAGGCGCCGCTGCAGAACGTGTCACACAGCTTGCAATCGGCCACGTTGGAGCCCGGCGCGGATGCGCCCTGGCCTTCCACGTGATGGTGATGGCTTTCCTGCGGCATGCCGACTTCCGCCTCAAACCCCAGCACCTGCGCGCGGTATTTGCACATGGCGCAATTCATGACGTTCTGGCCTTCCAGGATTTCCGTGACCCGCTCAGCAAAGGTTGCCAGCACTTGCGGGTGGTCGTTCAGGTAACCCGCCTTGACGAAGTCAATGTCCGGATTTGCCTCGGCCACCATGTCGCAAAACCCATAAATGCGGTCGATCAGGATGCCGGTGAACAGGAAGTAGGGGAACACCACAATGCGCTTGTAGCCGAGCTTTGCCGCGTGCTCCAGGCATGGCTCAACCAGCGGGAAGGTGACGCCTGAATACCCGACTTCGCACCAGCCGAAGCCCATTCCCTCCCACAGCATGCGGGCAATCTTGGAGACATTGGAGTTGGCGTCCGGATCCGACGCCCCGCGGCCGATGACAACGAGGCAGGTTTCGGCCAGCGGTACCTCGCCCTTGTCGGCATTGGCCCTGTCAACCGCTTCCTGGACCCTTTCGGACGCGGCGAGGATCATTTTCGGATCGACGCCCAGCTCGCGGCCATACTGCAGCTTGATGCCGTGGCTGGCGCCATAGGTATTCAGCACCGAGGGAATGTCGTTCTTGGCGTGCATGGCGGCAAACAGCATGCCGGGGACCGCCAGAATGTGGTCGCATCCCTGCTCACGCAGGCTGTCGAGGCCGTCCCGGATCAGCGGATTGGCAAATTCCAGGTAACCGTAGTCCACCGGCCAGTCCGGCGGCAGGTGTTCAGGCAGCTTTTCCGCCAGCACCGCGAACTCGTCCACCGCGGCCTGGCTGCGCGAGCCGTGGCCGCAGATCATCACGCCGATCTTGCTCATGACGAGGTCTCTTCGGTCTCTTGCTGCTTCGGTTTTCGTTTTGGCTTCTGTTTCAGTTTGCGGGCTGTCAGCGCAGCCGCGATGGCTGCTGCCGCACCAAGCGCTGCTATGCCGGCAAGATGTCCGTGGCCGGCAAGCTCGCCCACATGGCCAAGATGCGCATAAGCCGGCTGGGCCATGCTGACAACTCCGCCAAGGAAAATCGCTGATCGATACAATTTCATCTCGTGACTGGCCTTCCTGCCCCAATGGTTCACATCAACGATAGCGGGTTGGCAGGTGTCACGCGCCGGCCGGCGCAATCATTGCGGCGCATTCCGGTCGTCTGACGACAATCCTGATCTGCTCCTGAGTTGGGTCAGCAGATGCGAAAGGATTTTCCGTTCAAGCCAAGTGGCATCGTCTTGGTCGAGGACGCTAGCAGACCGGTCCGGCGACCACAAGACAACATGCAATGTTGCCCGGCTTTAGTCGCTGGCCTCGGCCGAACTGGCTTCGGCCAGCTTGAGCGCCGCAGCGTCGGGCAGGTTGACCCCGGATTTCAGCAGGTTGAGGTGGGTCAGGAAGGTGTCGATCTTGTCGACCTCAAGCTCCTGCAGCGCAAGTTCCGCGCGCAGCACCGCGGCGCGGGTGTGAGTGGACAGATGGGACCTGGTGTCGCCAGTGTCAGGCGAATGGGTCTCGGCCGCCTTGAGTTCCGCCGTGATGGATTTCAGGTGGGCGATGTGGGCCAGGAACTGCCGCTTGAGCTTCTGCTGTTTGGAAATCTCCAGATCGATGGTGTGCCTGGAGGCCAGGAGGCGAAACCTGGCGTCGCGCCTGCTCAGTTCGGCAGCGACCAGTGCGGGCATGCTCTGGTCCAGGGACGGCATCGTCTGATCTGTCAAAGGCCTTGTCGCAACGGAGGTCTCTTGTGCCGGCACAACCGCAATCTGTTGCAATTGGGTTTCGCCCGGCACGGCGAAATTGCCGGATGCCAGCGACACGGCGCTGATTGTACCGAGGCACAAGAACGCCGAGGCGGTGGCAGCGACGACCGGCCGTGTCACAAACCGCCCTGTCAGTTGGGTCCAGCACTGCCGCACAGGCTGGCGGCGCAGGACCATGGCCCTGTCCAGCACGGCGTTGCGGTATGCCGAGATCTTTTCGGCGATGGCGGACGAGACTATGCCGGACACGGCAACCGGTGCCGCCGTATCGACCATGGCTGCGTAAGGCAGGTCTGCGGGTGTGGCCAGGCTTGCGCGCTCACATACGGCAGCGACAACCTGTTGGGTCGTCGCCGGGCTGCACAGCACCTGATGCACGCCGTCGATTGCTTCGATTTCAGCCCGGCTGCCGGGCGGCGCGACAACAATCAGGTGTTTCACCTGCTTTACGCCTGCCAGCAGCACCAGCTTCAGCCCGCGGCTTTCCGTCGGCAAGGACTGATCGACCACCGCGCACTCCACTTCATTGTCTTCAATGAACATCAGCAGGTCATCGATTGAGCGCATGTGGCGGGCCCGCACAGGCACATCATGGTCCATGATCGTTTCCGATGCCTGCTTCATGGCTGCGCCGATGAAAACTGTCTCGATCACCCGAGGCGGGTGCACTATAGTGGCCTGCGTGGGCATGTCGCGCCGTTCCCCTGTCATCCAAGAGCTTCATGGGCAAGTTGCCATGATCGCCAAACTCCCGGACACAGTGGCGTGAATCCTTTGTTAAGAGGTAAACTCAACTTGTAATTAACCAGCCTTGGCCGCTTTGTTGAAATCATGCTTAACGAGGCGCTAACGGGCACGGTTAAACGAACAATAACAACAGCTTTGATTTCGCCCTCACTGCTGGCGCGGCAACGGCTGCCTTGGCCTCTGAAGGGTGCATCCGGAGGCGGCAAACACTGAACTGGCATCGTTCACAAGCGGCTGATTTTTCCTGCGGCAACCACCGGTCCGGTGGGGGCGCCCGTGGTTGAGCCGCCCTGCGGCTCCAGGCTTACCGCCAGCAGGTTGCCGGCCACCAGCTTGGCGCGAAGGGCTTGCGGCACGGCGACCCGGGCAGACTGACCACCAGGCACAACGCCCAGCGAAACCGGCGCTGCGTCACCTTCTATGAGCCACAGTTCGTAATCGCGCCCGGTTTGCGGGACTTGGCTGAGTGCCGTCAGTACCAGTTCGTTTGAACCGCGGTCGTAGCCGGCAACAAACTTGTCGGCTGTCTCATCCGATTGCAGTGTCGCTGTCAGCCGTGACCCGACACCGGCGCCCTTATCGGCGATCTGCGGATAGACAAGTGAGCCGACAGCCAGCAGCACGGCGCCGAACGCCAGGCCGCGCCACAGCGCAAGCGACGACCACAGTCCGGCTGCCGGCACCTGCGTATCAGGTTTCTCAAACAAGGCGGTTTCAACCCCGGTCCACACATGCTCAGGCGGACGTTCGGGTTCGACGTCGGCAGCCAGTGGCGCCAGTGTTGTTTCCCATCTTGCGACCAGCCGGGCAAACTGATCATCCTGGGCAATGCGGGCGGCAACCTGTTTCCGCTCGGGCCCTGGCAGGACGCCGAGAACATATTCCGCCGCCAGCGCGTCGTCACGCTCAGTCGGGCTGTTCATGTTTTCGGTTCCCGATGTCATCGTTCAAGACAATCCTTTAGTCTGATAAGGCTGCGGCGCAACCATGTTCGTACCGTGTTCAGTGGCGCATCCAGTTGCTGCGCCAGTTCTTCATAGGAATAGCCTTCCACGTACGCCTGGCGCACGGCATGGGCATGGTGCGGGTCCAGCTCCCCCATGCATTCATCGATCCGGCGTCCTTCCGATGCCAGAACAGCTGCCTTTTCCGGCGACAGGCCGGGTGCTTCAATATCTTTGCCATCGTCGAGCTCGTCTGTCTGCGGTTTTCTGGTCCGCAATATGTCGATGGCATGGTTTCGGGTCACCGCCGCCAGCCAGGATATCGGGCTGAGGCCGCGCTGGCTGTATGACCCGGCACCATGCCAGATCTTCACATAGATCTCCTGCAGCGCGTCCTCGGATTCGCTTCTGTCCTTCAATAGACGAAGGCAGATGCCAAAAAGTTTCGGGCTGGTGAGGGCATATAGTTCACGGAATGCCGCCCGGTCCTTCAGGGCGACACGTCCAAGCAGTCGTTTTATGTCCTGGCTATCGCTCAGTGGGCTGTCTCGCCTCCGGAATTGATGCCGCCAGACCATAGCAAAAGCTGTCCGGTCCGCAATGGCGAGCGATGAAGTGGTCGGCAAGACGCCGCATTTCATCTTTACACAACGGCAAATGACTTTTGTAACCGCGATTGTGGCTGACAGGTCGCCATGTTACCACGTCGCGACAGACCTTGACCCGAACCGGGAGCCTTCAATGCGCTGGATATTGCTGTCCGCCACCCATATCGCCGTCCTCTTGGCAGGTTTCGCGCTTGGCGTGTACACATTGCCAATTCTCACCGCGCCTGACAGCCCCGATAGGGAAATGCTGGCAACCACCGCCAAGAGCGCGGTTTTCAAGGCCAGTTTCACCCGCGACCTCAAGGGCAGCGATTTCCTGCACTGGGGAGAAGGCAATGTCAGCCTGACCCCGGACAAGATCGTCCATGAGGGCGAACTGTCTCCGGGGCCGGACTACAAGCTGTATCTCGTCAATGAGTTTGTTGAAGACGAGGCGCAGTTTCTCAAGGTGAAGCAGAACGCGCAACTGATTGGCGACGTGAAGACCTTTGACGGTTTCCTGCTTGACGTTCCGCAAGGGGTCGACATTGGCTCGTTCTCGACCGTGGTTGTGTGGTGCGAGGCCTTCGGCGAGTTCATCACCGCCGCCAAATACCAGTAGCAATCAAGCGCCGACTACATCTTCACCGTTTCGGCCACTTCGATGGTGCCGTGTTCGATGTGGGGGCAACCCTTGGCCATCTCTATGGCGGCCTCGATCGTGTCCGCCTGAACCAGCGAGAAGCCGGACAGGGGATTTGAGCCGCCATCGTTTGTCACACCGGAAGAGCTGACTGTGCTGGACTTGCCGACCGGATGGCCGGGATTGACCATGGCGTCTCCGAGACCGGCCATCCAGGCCTCCCACCTGGCCATGAGTTTGGCGCCTTCTTCCGGGTCCTCCGGCTTGGTTCCGCCGTGATAGGCAAAGATGAACTGTGGCATTTGCAAGTCTCCTGTCTGGGTTAAGGTTGCAGTTCCGGGAATTGTTCCAGTTTTCTGAGTGAAGATGTCCATCCCAGCTTGTGGTTGGCAGCGGCCTCTTCGTCCTTGAGACCGGAATGGGTCAAAACGAACACGGTGCCCCCGTTGCCATCCGGGCGGACTTCAAACAGGACACGGGTCTCGTAGCCGCGCCGGTCCTCGTCGTCATGCCAGCCCCAGGTAAACTCGACCGAATTCGGCGGGTCTACGGTGACAACCTCACCGCTCATCTTGTGCAGGGCGCCTGCGGAGTTTACCAGCGTTGATGACCAGGCGCCGGGCCGCGACAGGTCAAGGTCGTGCTCCTTCATGCTGACACCTTCCGGACCCCACCATTTCAGCAGGTGCTCGGTCCGGGTGACGAAGGCGAATACCTTCTCGGGGGAAACCGGAAATGATCTTTCGATTCTCAATACGCTCATAGTTCATCCCCCTCCTGCAGTAGAGCAGTTTCCAGCCGGTCCAGGCTGGTCTGCCAGAACTCGCGATAGTCCAGTGCCCACTCGCCGATCGACCGCACTGCTTGCGGGCGCACCGAGTACATGCGGCGCTGCTTGTCTATCCGTTGTTCGACGATGCCGGCCTCGCGCAGGACTTTCAGGTGCCGCGAAATGGCCGGTGGCGATATGGAGCCCACGTCCTGCAGGCTGCCCGCAGGCATTTCACCTTCCTTGAGCAGCTTTTCGACAATTGCAAATCGTGTCGCATCGCCGAGTGCCGCAAACGTGTTGTGTATCATGTGAGTGGATCCCAATTTCCTTTTCTGTTAATTAACATAAATAGAAAATAAAAACTGTCAACACGATTCATGCAGCAGCAGGCGTCAGCGCAGCAGTGAGCCGGCAAGGCGCAAGACTTTCCGGACAGCAACCGGGCAATTCTGTGTTGCATCCGACGCCTCATTTTCATAAGTTTTCAAACTCAAAGAAAACATGAAAAAGCATAATTATGCAGGATTTTGCAGAAGCATTTCGATTGGCGTTTGGCCTGGTTGCCGCCATGGACAGTGATCTGGTGGAAATCATCGGCTTGTCCATGCGCGTCAGTCTGACGGCGGTCTTGATTGCCGCGGTATTGGGTCTGCCGCTCGGCGCGCTGCTGGCCACGGTGCGGTTTCCCGGCCGCAGTGCCGTCGTGGTGCTTGTCAACGCGTTGATGGGCCTGCCGCCGGTGGTGGTCGGCCTGCTGGTCTACATGGCGTTGTCGAATGCCGGTCCGCTTGGCTTTCTGCAGTTTCTGTATACGCCGGCGGCCATGATCATTGCCCAGTCCATTCTGATTACCCCGATCGTGGCGGCGCTGACCAGACAGGTCATTGAACAGATGAACACCGAATATGCCGAGCAGTTCGCTTCGCTTTCAGTGCCCTGGCACACGCGCATTGCCGCCCTGATAACCGACGCCAGATACGCGCTGTTGACGGTATTGCTGGCTGGCTTCGGCCGCGCCGTCGCTGAAGTCGGCGCGGTCATCATCGTCGGTGGCAACATTGCCCACTTGACCCGGGTCATGACCACAGCCATTGCGCTGGAGACGTCAAAAGGCGACCTAGCGCTGGCGTTGGCGCTGGGCATAGTGCTGCTTGTCATCGCACTGGTGGTCAATGGTGCCGTGATGAGTTTGCGCGCCGGCGCGGAAAGCAGGGCTCATGCTTGACCAGCCGGTTTCAGGATCAAAAAGCCAGTTGCCACTCACCGTCACCGGCCTTGCCTTCAGTGCCGGCGGTGCACGGCTGATCGACGGGCTTGACCTTGTCCTGACCGGCCACGGCATCACGGTGGTGATGGGTCCCAACGGGGCCGGCAAAAGCCTGCTGGTGCGCCTGTTGCACGGCCTGATCGAGCCGCACTCGGGCAGCATTAGCTGGAATGGCGAGCCTTGTGGTCCCGCCACGCGCCTGCGCCAGGCCATGGTGTTTCAAAAACCTGTGCTGTTGCGCCGTTCTGTTGCCGCCAATGTGGATTTCGTCCTGAAACTGAAAGGCGGCTCGAACCCGCAGCGGCTGCACCAGTTGCTGGTGCAGGCCAATCTGCTGGACAAGGCCGGCCAGCCAGCCCGGGCGTTGTCGGGCGGCGAGCAGCAGCGCCTGGCATTGGCCCGGGCGCTGGCCAGCGATCCTGAAGTCCTGTTCCTGGATGAGCCCACCGCCAGCCTGGATCCATCCTCGACCCAGCTCATCGAAACCGCGATCGCTGAAGCCAGCGCCCGTGGTGTGAAAGTCGTCCTGGTGACCCACGACGCCGGCCAGGCACGACGGCTCGCCAATGAAATAGTGTTCATTCAGCACGGTGCCGTGGTGGAGCACTCAGGCGCAGAAGCATTTTTCAAACAACCGGCCAGCACGGCCGCAAGGGATTACCTTGCCGGAAAACTGGTCATTTAGTCAGGAAAGGAAGCTATCGCAATGAATCTGAAACACACCAGTTTTCTGGCGACAGCCGCGCTGTGCGCCAGCTTGGTATTGGCCGTGCCGGGGATGGCCGAAGACAGGGCGATCATCGTTCAGTCCACCACATCGACCCAGAATTCCGGCCTATTTGACCACATCCTGCCGATGTTTGAGAGAGCCTCCGGCATCAAGGTCAATGTTGTCGCCGTCGGCACAGGACAGGCCATCAAGAATGCCCGTAATTGCGATGGCGATGTGTTGTTCGTGCATGCCAGGCCGGCCGAGGAAAAGTTTGTTGCCGAAGGCTACGGCGTGAAGCGGTTTGACGTCATGTATAATGATTTCGTCATTGTCGGCCCGGCAGCCGACCCGGCCGGGGTTTCAGGGCGCAGGGATGCGGCCGGCTCGCTGAAAGCTATTGCCGATGCAGAAGCCGTATTTGCTTCGCGCGGCGACGATTCAGGCACCCACAAGAAAGAGCTCAGCCTGTGGCAGGACGCCGGTGTCGATGTGGCGGCGGCAAGCGGCACCTGGTACCGCGAAACCGGATCCGGCATGGGCGCCACGCTGAACACCAGCGTCGGCATGGGAGCTTATGCCATGACCGATCGGGCGACCTGGATTGCGTTCAAGAACAAGGGCGATTTCAGGATTGCGGTCGAAGGCGACGAGGCGATGTTCAACCAGTACGGCATCATCCAGGTCAATCCGGCCAAGTGCCCGAACGTGAAGGCGCACGCGGCGAAAAGTTTTGTTGACTGGATCATCACCAGCAATGGGCAAAGCGCCATTGCCGCGTACAAGCTGGACGGCAAGCAGCTGTTCTTCGCCAATGCCGCCAAGGAAGGCGCCTCGTAGGCGCTGCTGTTCAGTCCGAGTTGTAATGGACCTGAAACTGCCCGGAGATGTCGTAACCGGACAGGGCGGCTGCCCGCGCAGCAAAGGCGGGTGACCGGCAAAATGCCGCCAGCTT
The DNA here is from genome assembly GCA_039194725.1 of Pseudomonadota bacterium. Taxonomy (GTDB): domain Bacteria; phylum Pseudomonadota; class Alphaproteobacteria; order Rhizobiales; family Aestuariivirgaceae; genus Anderseniella. The sequence continues at coordinate 4,469 of JBCCVY010000034.1, read as the reverse complement.
CTGCATCGGCGGGTCGAACCAGGCCCGCCGGTCGACAGCCAGGTCATAGCGCTCCTGCATGACCGGCACAAAGTCCAACCTGAGTTGCGCGGCAACCCCCGACAGCCCGAAGGAGATGTCGGCGCTGCCGTCCTGCACCAGCAGGGCCGCGTCCATTTCGCTGCGGACCGGTGCTGTCCAGTTGACCTTCGAAGCAGCAAGCCCGGCCTGTGCCAGCAGCTTTGCAAACAGCATCTGGCTGCCGGCCTCGGGCTGCCGGGCGGCAAGTCGCCGGCCGCCAGCGTCACTCAGGCCGGTGATGCCGGCTGGATTGCCGGCCGGCACGATCAGGCCGCGTTCCCGTTTGGCCCATTCCATCAGGACAACGGGCTGGCTGCCGAGCCTCTGCCTCACCGCCTCCAGGTTCCAGCCATCAACCGTCGTGTCGGGAATGTGCAGGCCTGCTGCCAGCCCTTCGAGATTGGCGAACCGCTCCAGGCCGTCAAGTGAGCTGTCGAAATTGGCTGCCAGGCCGCAGCGGCTTTCGCGCATGGCCCATTCCAGCAGCGGATCGTGGCTGCCCAGCAGCACCGCCGGCCGCACGGCGGTGGCCGAAACGGCAGGACCGGACGAGTTGTCGGCCAGCCATGCTTCCACCTTGTCCCGCGGAAACAGCAGCTTTCCGGTCGCCCTTGAACAGGGAACCTCACCGGACGCCGCCAGTTCGTATACCTTGCGCTCCTTGATACGCAGAAGGTCGGCCAGTTCCCGCGTGGTGAGATATCTGGATGCAAGTTCGGTCATCAGCGTTGCCTTGATGTCTTTGGGTCCTGACCCTAACCTGCAGATACCTGCATGGTTTTCCTAAAACTGGCAAGACGTAGGGCTCCGGTTAAACCGTCGTCCTCATTGGCGCTTGCGCGATTTGCCTCGCAAAAGCCTTCTGATCTAGGGTCGGAATGCGCATTTTTCCTGCACAGGTGTCGAAATGAAACCCAGAGATCCGATCGCAAACCTGCCGACCCATGAAGTGACCAACATGCCGCCGCACATGGGCGACCAGGATCTGTGGGCGGACGATCTTGCCCTGCGCGAGTGGACAAAGGCCAGTGGCGGAGGCGGGCATGGCGAACACCTGGCCAGGGTCGGGCACGCGACCGGCCGCGACGAGACCTTCGAAAAGGCAAACCAGGCCAATCGGTTTGGACCTGAGTTGCGTGCTTTCGACCGCTATGGCATGCGCATCAATGCGGTCGAGTTTCACCCCGCATATCACGACCTTATGGACCTGGCGATTTCCAACCAGCTCCACAATTTCGCCTGGCACAACGAGGGCAACGGCGGTCATGTGGGGCAGTCTGCCCTGACTTACATGTTCAGCCAGCCCGAAGGCGGTGTGATGTGTCCGATGGCCATGGCCTATTCGGTCGTGCCGGCGCTGCGCACGTCGCCCGACATTGCCGCCGAATGGATGCCGCGCATCCTGTCAACGCAATATGACCGGCGTGATATCCCGGTAACCGAAAAGACCGGTGCCATGGTCGGCATGTTCATGACCGAAAAGCAGGGTGGGTCGGACGTGCGGGCCAATTCCACCGTGGCTGTGCCTGCAGGCACGGAGACCGGGACCGGTGCGGGGTACATGCTCACCGGTCACAAGTTTTTCTGTTCAGCGCCCATGTGCGACGCCTTTCTGGTGCTGGCCAACACCGAAGGTATGGGTATCTCGTGTTTCCTGGTGCCGCGCTGGCGGCCGGACGGACAGCGCAACCACCTGTTCATCCAGCGCATGAAGGACAAGCTGGGCAACCGCTCCAACGCCTCGACGGAGATGGAGTTCCACGACACCTATGGCACAATGGTGGGTGAAGAGGGACGCGGCATCCGCACCATCATGGAAATGGTTATCGGCAACCGGCTTTACTGCGCCATGTCGTCTGCCGGGATCATGCGGCAGGCATTGGTGCAGGCATTGCACCACACCCGACACCGTTCGGCGTTCCAGAAGCGGCTGATCCAGCAGCCGCTGATGCAGAACGTTCTCGCCGACATGGCGATCGAGGTCGAGGCTGCGCTGGCTCTTGGCTTGCGCGTGGCGCGAGCCATGGACGCTGACGATGATCCTGCCGAAGCCGCACTGGCCCGCATCGGCACGGCTGTTGCCAAATACTGGAACACCAAGCGCTGCCCTGGCCTCGTTGCCGAAGCGCTCGAGTGCCACGGCGGGCCTGGGTATGTGGAGGAAAGCATCATGCCGCGCCTGTATCGTGAGGCGCCGCTGAACTCGATCTGGGAAGGGTCCGGAAACATCATGGGGCTGGACGTGCTGCGCGCCATGACCCGGGAACCAGACGCGATACCGGCCTTCATGGCCGAGCTTGAGGCGGCGCGCGGCAATGACATCAACCTGGATCACCGGATTGACGATCTTTACGGCGAACTCGAGAACAAGTCGGGCATTGAAGCCAGAATGCGGATGCTCACCGAGATGATGGCGCTGTGCCTGCAGGGCGCGCTGTTGACCCTGCATGCGCCTGCCGCGGTGGCTGAGGCTTTCTGCGCCAGCCGTCTCGCCCCCCGCTACCGCGGTGCCTACGGCACTTTGCCGGCAGGGTGCGATCTGCACGCCATCATTGACCGTGCCATGCCGGCCTGAGTGCGCAAGCGCAGCATGGGTCCTGCTGACCTAAAGCAGCCACAAATGGGTATCAGTACAGCGGCTGTCTTTTCATGTTCCGGACATCGGCCTGCCATGCTGAACCTGACAAAACCGGTGTTGACCGGCACCCTCGTGCGGCTCAGGCCGCTTGTCGCCGGTGATGCCGGGGCAATGTATGCCGGCCTGGACGATCCGGAAGGAATGCGCCTGACCGGCACACAGTCCGACTTTACCTTTGAACAGGTCCTGCATCATTGTGAGCACGTGGAGAATGCCGGTGATCGGCTGGATTATGCCATTGAAGTCGCCGGCCAGCCCATCGGAGAAGCGGTGTTGAACTGCGTCGATGAGACCAACCGGTCGGCTTCTTTCCGAATTGCAATCTGGAGGCCGGACATGCTGGACCAGGGTTTCGGCAGCGAAGCTACCTCACTGCTGGTGAGGCACGGGTTTGAAATCGTCGGGCTGAACAGGATCGAACTGGAAGTCTACTCGTTCAATCCCAGGGCGAGACGAGTCTACGAGAAGATCGGTTTCAGGCTGGAAGGCACCCGCAGGCAGGCACTTTTATGGAACGGTGCGGCCGTGGATGCACATGTCATGGCGATGCTGAGATCAGACTATCCCGCTGGCTGATCTGGAACGCATGCTGCCGGCGTGCACAGTCCGGATGCCGGGACGCAGGTCATCCGGTTGTCAGGAGACCGGCGGCAGGTTTGTGGTTACAATGCATCCTGACGTTTGCGATGAAGCCTGAAAGAGGATGACGCCCGTGACGAGCAGGTCTGCTGAAGCGCTGGTTTACGGCTATCTTGAAAGCCCGGTTGGACAGTTGCTGCTGGTCGCCGACGCGGATCACCTGCGTGGCATCAGTTTTCCAAGTGGCAGCCGGAAGCAAGACCCGCAGGCCGGCTGGCGCCGCGACGATGCCTGGTTTCCCGAGACCACTGCCCAGTTGCGGGCATATTTTGCCGGTGAGTTGAAGCAGTTCGACCTGCCCCTGTTGTTTGACGGCACCGCGTTTCAGAACTCCGTGTGGCGGGCCTTGTGCGACATTCCCTATGGCGAAACCACGTCTTATGGCGCGCTGGCTGAAAAGCTGGGCAATGCCAAAGCCAGCCGCGCGGTCGGCGCCGCCAACGGCGCCAATCCATTGCCGATTGTCGCGCCCTGCCATCGCGTCATCGGGGCCGACAGCTCACTGACCGGCTTTGGTGGTGGTGTGGACGTGAAGCACTTCCTGCTGACCCATGAAAACGCAAAGGGGTATCAGGGGCGGTTGTTTTGATGGCGGGAGCAGTGGGGCGGCACAGCGGTCCGGACTATTGTCGACCTGATAAGGTTGCCATTCGGTTGATTCACGTATGCGCTGCGACTAATCTTGCCCTTGAATATCACGGCAAGGTCTCGTGCAGGCCAGTGGACCACCCATTTTAGAGTGAGAAACCAGTGGAGAATTCCACCGTTAAACGCCATGGGCTGACGGCCGTGCTCATGGCTGATGTGTCCGGCTACAGCCGCCTGATGGGCAGGAACGAGGAAGTGACCGCCCAGCGTATCGACCGTGCCGTCAACCTGATCCGGCAGTTGATTGCCGACTACGGCGGCGAGGTCAGGAATGTTGCCGGTGACGGGGTGTTGGCGCTGTTCGACAGTGCGTCGCTTTGCGTAAAGTTTGCCATTGCGATGCAGAAGGAGTTCGCCAGGGATACGGTTTGGAATTCCGGTGCCGATCCGATTGTGTTTCGCATCGGTATCAATGTCGGCGATGTGCGCGAAGATGATTCCGGTATACAGGGTCATTCGGTCAACATTGCCTCGCGCATTCAGG
>JBCCVY010000033.1:0-15631 GCA_039194725.1 Pseudomonadota bacterium | reverse complement strand
TTCGTGACCCAGGACACATGGAAACAACCCTTCGGGATCTTCACCGGACAGGGTGAAGACATCGGTATGGCACAGGCTCGTCGTTACAATCCGGACAAGCACTTCGCCTTCCTTAGGCCCTTCCAGGTCAATTTCTTCGATCTCCAGAGGCCGGTTTGGCTCCCACGCTATGGCAGCACGTGTCTTCATGTTGGCTCTCCCTCTAATTTAATGTTGGTACGAAATCTTGAACCGGTTCATCGGTCGTTTCACTGACCGGATCGAGCACCAGCACAAGCCGCGTTTCGCCTGTGCCCTCGATCGGGGGCGAGCGGTGCAGCAAGCCCGACTTCGGGCCTTCCGGCCACAGCGTGCCGCGGAGCAAAATCGGGGCGCCGGTTGATACGGTGAACACACGACGGGGCTCTGCTCCATCGGTTGAAATGCCGTACTGCGTGCCTGTCCCGCGATAGGTGCAGACGAGACGAGCTGTGATGGCATCGATGTGGAACTTCCGGCAGGCATTGCTGGTCACCACATCCAGGCGCAGCCGCAGGTATTGAGTCTTCATCAAATCCGCAAATATCTGCGAAAGAGCTGCAATGTCTTCAATCAACAGGTCGCGTTTGGGATCATCGGGAGTTGCGGCTATCTCGCAAAGCTGACTTACAGCATCCATGACGGCCTGCCGGTGCAGGATCACCCGTCCTTGCGGCAGTTGATCCGGGTCAAGCTGGTTCGCCCATGACTGAACTCCAGGCGGTAGTTGCCGACGCCAAATCGCAGCGGCACAGCCAGGACTGTGGATGGCGGAAAGCCCCTCGGGTGTATCGGCTACACCAACGCCGACTGCAGCGTTTTTGACCGTCTCTCGCACCAGCATTACGCAGCTTCCTCGGTCCGCCGCCAAAGCGGGAATGGATCCGGGTAATTTGGCAGATTGTCCGGTCCCGACGCGGCAATCGCCGGCACTAGGCAGCTGTCCAACCGAGCCTTGATTGCCGGCCAGTCAATGCCGGCGCCGATGAAGACCAGCTCCTGGCGGCGGTCCCCCCAGGGCTCCTGCCAATACGCGTCAATATAGGAACGTCCCGTTCCTTCGGTTGGCCTGCGCGCCTCCGGCACCGTCGCCCACCACTGCCCAAGCGGGGAAATCGATGACAGGGACCCGGCAAGCGAGAACTCTGCTACCCACTGCGGCCGGGTAGCGATCCAGAAATGCCCCTTTGCACGGATGACGCCAAGCAATTCACCATTGAGCACTTCATTGATCTTTTCCGGGATGAACGGCAGCCGCGCCCGATAGACGAATGATTGCACTCCATACTCTTCCGTTTCCGGCACATGGTCGGCAAAGCCATAGAGTTCCTTGGCCCACATTGGATGTTCATGTGCCGCTTCAAAGTCAAACATTCCTGTCTCCAGGATTGCATCCGCAGGAACGTCACAATGGTCGGTCTCGATAATTCGCGCATCGGCGTTTAGACTGCGGACGATCTTGCGGGCGGCATCCACGTGTTCAGGACCCGCGTCACTGACTTTGTTGAGGACCACAACATCTGCAAACTCGATCTGATCCGTCAGCAAATGGACGAGCGTGCGCTCGTCGTCCTCGCCGAGTGCCTCTCCCCGGTCATGTAGAACGTCATGAGAGGAGAAGTCATTCAGCAGGTTTACCGCATCAACCACCGTCACCATGGTATCCAGACGGGACACATCCGACAGGCTGTCGCCGGCCTCATCGCGAAAATCGAACGTCGCCGCGACAGGCAGCGGTTCGGATATCCCGGTGGACTCGATCAGCAGATAGTCAAAGCGGCCTTCGCCGGCCAAGCGCCGGACTTCAGCCAGAAGATCGTCGCGCAAGGTACAGCAGATGCAGCCATTCGACATCTCGACCAGCGTCTCGTCGGTGCGGCTGAGCTCGGTGTCGGCGCGAACCAGCTCGGCATCAATGTTGACCTCAGACATGTCATTGACGATAACCGCGACCCGCCGTCCCTCGCGGTTGTTCAGGACGCGATTGAGCAGCGTGGTCTTCCCAGCGCCCAGAAAGCCGGACAGGACAGTGACAGGAAGCCGGGTATCGGGCATAAGGCACATCTCCACAGGGTTCGCTTTCACGTAACTTATACAGTTGCGAGAGCAACGCAACATTTAATGTTACGTGATATCGTCACATCGGAAGGGACCGGTTCATGAAGCGAAACAGTCGCCTGTCTCTAGCACTGCATACGCTTGGTCACATGGCCGCTGAGCCTGAACGGGCGCGCACATCAGCCGACATTGCCGCCCATGCCGGAACCAACCCGGTTGTTGTTCGCCGTGTTCTGGGCCGGCTGCGGCAGGCCGGGCTGTTGACATCGGAGAAAGGCCATGCGGGAGGCTGGCAACTTGCCCGGGCACCGCAGGAAATCACCCTGGCCGATGTCTACCTCGCCCTGGACGAACGCCTGATCGCAACAGACAGTGAGAACGATGCTCCCAATTGTTCTGTTGAAAACGCATTGCGTCGCCGGGTCTCTACGGTGATGCAGGATATTGAGCGCAACCTGATTGAGCGGCTGGCGGCCACGACGATCGCGGAAGTTCACAAGGCCGAAGACTAGAGGTGTCGTTAGTTCGTTAGCCGGATTACCTGAGCCGTCTGCCGGTTGAAAACCGAAGGGCGGAGCTCTCTAGTCGATGCTGTCCGAATAGTTGCTTTGAGCCCTCAGCCGACATTGCAACTGGCCATTTTTCAAGACAAGGTTCGGGCTTGGAAGAGACAGCGAAATCCGATTTGATAGCCTTGCTTCGGCAAGACGGCGTTCGCTGGCAGGCTTTGGGAATTGTAGGGGCACAGGAGCTTCCTTCTGGCTGTATTGGGGCTGGTTTCATCCGAAACTTGGTTTGGGATCACCTTCATGGCAGATCAAGTGACTGCCGCAATGAAGACGTTGACGTCCTTTGGTACGACCCTTCAAACACTGAACCAAGTCATGATCGGCTCATCGAAGATGAGCTGCGGACCCTGCTGCCCGAATTGAAGTGGTCAGTTAGGAACCAAGCTAGAATGCATTTGCGAAATCGTGACGCGCCATACTCGTCTGTCGAAGAGGCCATGCGCTCCTGGCCCGAGACGGCAACTGCCGTGGCAGCGAAGCGCGACGGTGAATGCTGTGCGATAATCGCACCATTTGGCCTTGATGACCTCTTCAGCATGATACTGCGTCCGACATCTGCTCGGCCAAACAAGCTCAAGGCATTTGAAGCTAGGGTTGGCAAGAAAGGATGGCTTTCACGTTGGCCGCACGTATCACTTGCCAGGTGAGCCAGTTGCTTGGCGCGATAAATGACCGCTTCGTCCGCATCGCTGCATCTAGCCCAACTGGCACTCGCACGATCTACACGGCGCCTCAGCGAAAACCGGCTTCGCACTCTCAGGTGACATTGCAGATTCCGGGAAATTACTGCTATTGGGATGCCGCATGACAACGGGAAACTCATGAACGAGATATTCGAATACTGCGAAGGCGGCTGCGCATGTGGTCACGTTCGCTATCAGGTGGTCTCCAAGCCCATGATTGTCCACTGCTGCCATTGCAGTTTGTGTCAGCGTCAGAATGGCAGCGCGTTCGCAGTGAACGCCCTTGTCGAAGCGGACCGGGTAAACCTGCTGGCTGGAGAGGTGGAGAACCTGGAAATGGCATCACCCAGTGGCAACGGCCAGACCATTGCCCGCTGTCCTCGCTGTCGGGTTGCGGTCTGGAGCAATTATTACATGGGCGGTCTGAAAGATCGCATCCGTTTCATCCGCGTTGGCACTCTGGACAATCCCGATCTCATGCCGCCGGATGTGCACATCTTTACGTCGAGCAAGCAGGCTTGGGTTGTTCTGCCCGCAACGGATCAATCGACGGAGAAATTCTATGATCCTCTGGCAACCTGGTCTGCGGAGAGCCTGAAACGCCTGGATGTCTTGGAAGCAGCGGCCGGGATAGAGAAGTCCTGGAAAAATCTGTGGCGCTGACCTGTAGCGCGATGGCGTGACTGCCTCACTGCGAAGGACGCAGCAGCGTTTCCGGGCATCCAAGACAGTGCCGGCCCTGACCCGCCTTGCACAGGCACGGCTGCGCTTGAAAGCTCACAATGTCGCCCTCCGGGGATGAATGGTCAATTGCGGGCGATCCCCCGAAATGCGGCTGCCAGTGCGGCCATTGCTTTGTGCGCCCGCCCATCGCGAACTCTCGAATGTAGCACGATGGGCAAACGCGGCAGATCCGGCAGTCCAAGTCGGCTGCCGACATCGACCGTCCCTAGGGGCAACATCCGCCGCGCCAGAGCAGAAACACCCAAGCCGGCAGTGACCGCCGCAGCGACCGCTGTCACGCCGCCACCGACGAAAGCCTCCGTCCACGGCACTCCCGATTCATCGAGAAGTTGCCCCGCCATAACACGAACACCGCACGGCTCCGCCAGCGTCGCGAGTGGCAGCGGTTCACCTTCACGATGCTGCCAGCCAGGTGCAGCGTACCAGCCGAGTGTCTCATGGGCGAGCACTTCGCCGTCGTTTCGACTGGCGTGAAACCGCACGATCACCGCGTCAAGCTCGCGCCGGTCGAAACACTGCAGCAAGTCACCAGACGACCCGATGCGGATTTCAATCAGCAGTTGAGGGTCCTGATCTTTCATCCGTGCAATCAGGGCGGGCAGCTCCGGCCCCGCGACGTGATCACTGATCCCGATTGCAAGACGCTGTCGCGATGTAGTGAGCGTTGCGGTGGCCTTGTCATGCACAGCAAGCAACTCGCGCGCGTGTTGCAGGAATGCTTCACCCTTCGAAGACAATTGCACATATCTCGGCGTCCGCTCGATCAAGCGGCAGTCCAGGCGGTCTTCAAGCCGCTTCAACTTCAGACTGACAGCAGATTGGGTGGTCTCGCAGGCCTCTGCCGCCCGGGTAAAACTGCCAAGATCGGCAATATGAACAAAGGCCTGCACCGCATCCAGATCAAGGCGACGCTCTACCATTTCAATTCCTTATAACTGAAATCTCCATTGATTGATTGTCTTAATATATGCCGAACACCTAGGGTGAGCCAAATTTATTTGCACCAGAGAAACTCACGGAAAGGACCAAACATGCCCCTCGTACACATATCGCTTCGCGCAGGAAAATCTGACGGCTACCGGCAGGCGGTTCTCGACGGCGTCTATCAGGCCATGCGAGATACCTTCAATGTGCCGGAAGACGATCAATTCATGACGATCACAGAGCACGACCCCTCAAACTTCAGATACGGAAAGAGCTATTTCGACATCGCACGAAGTGATGACGTGATCTTCATCCAGATCAGTGCCATGAACAGCCGAACCCCAGACCAGAAGAAGGCGCTGTTCGCGCGCCTTGCCGAGCTGCTCAGCGAAAAGCCCGGAATGCGGCGCGAAGACATATTCGTAAACATCGTCGAGGGCGTCAAAGAGAACTGGTCCTTGGGAAACGGGCTCGCGCAGTATGCATGAGGCCGGCGGCGATCATTCGCCATCCGGATCTTGATGCAGTCATGGCATAATGGTCATTGCAGCCAGTAGGATCGCCATGCCCACCAAAGCCTGCACCGCGGCTCCGCCAGACAAGATACGCAACACCCGGCCTTCGCCTTTCTCATCCTGCAAGCTGTCCCGGCGTACCAGCCAGTAGTAGCTGTCATTCGGCAGTATCGTGACAAAGGATCCCAGGCAGATCGCGAAAACGGCAGCTGTTTCATTTACGCCGCTCGCCATCACAACTGGAGCCGCAACCGGCGCGATCGCTGCAAATGTGGCCATAGACGATCCCTGGGCCAGCTTGAACACCACGGTCAGAGCAAAAAGCGCCACCAGTGTCATCGTCTGGCTGTCCCGGGGCACGAAATGATCAATTGCCAGCATCCCTGTCAACACCCCGCCAAAAGCACTGGCCGCCCCGATGACCAGCAACAGCGATCCGGTCCGGCGCACGGCAGTGTCGAGGCAGTCACGCCGTTCGTCGGATGACGTCTGCAGCAGCGCCAGCATTGCCGCGAGAATCAACGCGCCCTTCGGCGCCAGGAAGAAATCCAGCGTTCCGATTCCGGTTTTGCCTGCTGCACCGCCAAGAATGAGCAATGCACCCATGACCAGAAAAGGCGCGAACAGTGAAACCAGATTGCGGTTGCTGACCGACGCGACGTCGTGAGTGAGCGCGCCTGTGGACCCGATGACCATGCGGGTCCAGATCACTCCCGCCGCCCACACGGGCAGTGTCAGCATCACCCCGCAAAGCAGCAGCACCACGGGCTCGACTCCGGCCGGTCCCGTTACACCAAGCCCAGTGGCCACAATGAGCGGGCCTGCGGGATAGAGCAGTTTGAAGCCCGCATAGGCGCCGAACGCTGTCTTCAGCTTGTATCGTCCCGCAGCCGGCGACAACGCGGCGTAGGCCGTGTCAGGACAGATCATGCCAGCGCCCGCAATCGGGGAGGCAAGCGCCGCTGTGCGGCCAGCCGCCTCAGATGCAACGTTCCGGCTGGCAAGGGCAGCGGCCAGGGTAAAGGATGGCAGCAGGATCAGCGCAAACTCGCCCAATGCCCGTCCGAAGCCGCTGTTGAACTTGCCTATGACCTCATCTGCGCCCAGCCCGCCGGACAGGCCCAGAACAAGCGTCAAAACGACCATCCAGACCACCAGCGGCAGGTCCGACAGCTGGCGTTTGAGGTTCGATGTCACGGTACTTGTGATAAGCAGATCTGCCATCCGGGGGTCACCTTTTTCTTGAGCTTGACTCATGATAAACTGGTCATAATCTTTGTTTAAATGCGAAATTATGAGGTTCAGCATGCCTACAGCTCATGCAAATCCACCCCTTCGATCACTGCAGGTTTTTGAAGCGGCGGCCCGTTGCGGCGGTTTCACCGCTGCTGGTGAGGAGCTTGGCATCACGCAAAGCGGCGTGTCGCGGCAAGTGTCTGATCTGGAAGCCGTACTCGGTGTGCCGCTGTTTGTGCGCAACGGCGCAAGGCTGCGCGTCACCCCCGCTGGAGATCGTTTGGCCAACCAGTTGGCAGATGCCTTCAGCCGCACATGGTCTGCCGTGGCAGATGCGCGGCGGTCAGACCAGGTCATCACGCTGTCAATGCTGCCGTCCGTGGCCGCCCGCTGGTTTGCTCCAAGGCTTGGCAGCTTCCTGAAGACCAAACCTGGCATCGATCTGCGCATCACCGCGTCGAGGCATCTTGTGGATTTTGCGGCAGAGGGGGTGGACGCGGCGATCCGGTACAGCCGGTCCCCCGCATCTGATCTGAACGCACTCAAGCTTGGAACCGAAACCGTCCTGCCGGTATGTTCACCGGACTATGCCCGCAGATTCGCGCTCAAATCACCGGAAGACCTTCGCGCGGCTACGCTTCTTTGTGGCGACCTACCTGAAGACTGGCCTGCGTGGTTCGAAGCGGCCGGATGCGCGCACCTACCGCCCGGCGGACCGCGCCTTGGCGACGATGGCGCGATCCTCCAAGCCGCCGTCGAACATCAAGGCGTGGCGCTTGGCCGGTCCTTGCTGGTCGCTGACGATATTGCCGCTGGACGCCTCGTGGCCCCGTTTTCCGTGTCGCTGGACGCAAGCTACGCCTACTGGTTTGTTCAACCCAAGGGCATGACCACGACAAGCGCCGTCGAAGCGGTTCGTGATTGGCTTGTTGAGCAGTTCTGTTCACGGGACTAGAGCGAGATGCGATTAGATTGGATCTCGCTCTAGAAAACGGATATCGGCTCCGCGGCGACCAACGGCAGCAAAATCCGCATGGCAGTGATACGCCGCCAGTCCGGCAGACAGGCCCCGACCGTTGCCTGTCTCCTCACTCATCCGGCGCCAGCGCCATGACCAGCATGGCGGCTGCCGTCACCAGCGCGCCGGCGATGATTGACGGGCCGACCCAGCCGTGCCCGATGCTACCTTCGATCAGGATGACGAAGGCGGGCGTGAAATAGGTATAGGACAGCACTTTCGAAGCCGGCAGCCGCAGCGAGGCGAACTGGATCAGGAAGAAGGTGCCGGCCGTGGTGAACACTGCCAGATAGGCGACTGCCAGCCAGACGATGGCCGGCAGCGCCGACCAGTGCGTGGCCACGATGTCGGAGGCCCCGACCACCCCGATCCACAAGGTCGAGGCCACCAGGGTGTAAAGCGTGAAATGCAGCACCGGTTCGCCCTTGTTGAATTTCCGCACCAGCGATGCATAAGCCGCATGGGCTGCACAGCCGATGAAGAAGATCGCCTCGCCCTTGCCGATCTGCAGGCCGAGAATGGCATTGAGGTCGCCTCGGAATATCACCCACACCGCGCCAACCGCGGCAATCAGCAGGCTTAGCCAGACGATGCCGGGCGTGCTCTGGCGCAGGAACAACCAGCCGAACCCGGCGCTCATCAAGGGCACCAGCATGAACACCGCGCCGGTGGAAATCGGTTCGGCAATCTGCAGCGCCACGAACATCAGGATGAAATAGGTTGCCATCAGGGCACCGAGGATGGCGTAGCGCCAAAGCCCTTCCGGTCGGGTAATCGGGCCTTTTGCAATCGCCAGGGCCACGGCTGCGACAAGAGCTGTCGCGATGACAAATCGGACACCGTTCAGCGCCGCTGGTGCAATGAACGGCGCGGCCAGGTCGCCAATAGAGAATGAACCGGCGATCAGGAGCGCGAACATCAGCGATGCCAGGTGACCGAGCAGTTTCTGCCGGCCGGTGGCAAAGGCCGACGATCGTGCCATACCGGTCTGCTCACTCATGATAATGGCTCAGCGACGCCGGTTCCTGTATCACTCCGCCGCAACCCGTGACGGATTGTTCGGGTGCTCCGTCCAGTTGCCGTAGTCGCCATTGACCTTTTCCCCGGTCCGCTTGTCTGTCTCGCCGGCGGCCAGCGGTTCCATGGTGATGCAGTTTTCCACCGGACACACGTTCACGCACAGATTGCAGCCGACGCATTCTTCATCGATCACCTCGAAACGGCGCATCCCGTTCACCTCCTGGGTGATCGCCTGGTGGGAGGTGTCCTCGCAGGCTATGTGGCAACGCCCGCACGAGATGCAAAGATCCTGGTTGATCTTCGCCTTCGTGACATAGTTGAGATTGAGATACTGCCAGTCGGTGACATTTGGCACCGCGCGCCCGATCACGTCATCCAGGCTGGCATGGCCCTTGACATCCATCCAGTTCTGCAGGCCCTCGATCATTTCCGACACGATCTTGAAGCCATAGGTCATCGCCGCGGTGCACACCTGGACATTGCCGGCGCCCAACGCCAGGAATTCTGCCGCATCGCGCCATGTGGTGATGCCGCCGATGCCGGATATGGGAAGATCGCGGGTCTCCGCATCCCGGGCAATTTCCGCCACCATGTTCAAGGCAATCGGCTTGACCGCCGGTCCGCAATAGCCGCCGTGCGATCCCTTGCCGTCAATCGAAGGTTCGGGAGAGAAACTGTCAAGATCGACCGAGGTGATCGACGACACCGTGTTGATCAGCGAGACGGCATCCGCGCCGCCTGCCTGGGCCGCGCGCGCCGGAAACCGGATGTCGGTGATGTTGGGAGTCAGCTTCACGATCACCGGCATGCGGGTGTTTGCCTTGCACCAGCGCGTGACCATTTCGATGTATTCCGGCACCTGGCCGACGGCCGATCCCATGCCGCGTTCGCTCATGCCGTGCGGACAGCCGAAATTGAGCTCGATGCCGTCAGCGCCGGTTTCCTCGACCAGCGGCAATATCGCTTTCCAGGCAGCCTCCTCGCACGGCACCATGATGGACACCACCATGGCCCGGTCGGGCCAGTCCTTCTTCACCTGCTTGATCTCGCGCAGGTTCACATACAGATCCCGGTCTGTAATCAGCTCGATGTTGTTGAGGCCCAGCAACCGTCGGTCAGCCCCCCAGATCGCGCCGTATCGCGGTCCGTTGACATTGACCGCCGGCGGCCCCTCTTCACCCAGCGTTTTCCACACCACGCCGCCCCAGCCGGCCCTGAAGGCGCGCTCGACATTGTAGGCCTTGTCGGTCGGCGGCGCCGACGCCAGCCAGAAAGGATTTGGGGATTTGATGCCGGCGAAAGTGTTTGTGATGTCAGCCATGCTACTCTCTCCTTTGGCGCGCCTGTCCGAAAGGCGTGCTATTGCGTGAGTGTGTCGTTGATCGCCTCGGCGGCGTCTCGGCCCTGGGCAACCGCCGTTACGGTCAGGTCATCGCCTGAATTGGTGCAGTCGCCGCCAGCCCAGACCTTGTCTGCGGACGTGCGGCCATGCTGATCCGTCGCAATGCGTCCGCCGTCCAGCTTGACCGGTGAGCCGAGCCCGGACGCCTCAAGCTTCTGGCCGATGGCAACCAGCACCTGATCCGCCTCGATGGTCATGGTCTCACCGGTGCCGGTCAGCTTGCCATCGGTCTGGGAGGTATATTCCAGGGTAACCGACTGCACTTTGCCATCTGTTGCATTGACCTTTTCCGGCTGCAGCCAGTGTCGGATCATGACACCGCGCGAGGTTGCCAGGTCCTGCTCGTAAACCGAAGCATTCATCTGATCCTTGCCGCGCCGATAGCAGATGGTCACGTCCTCGGCGCCGAGCAGCTTGGCCTGCACAGCTGCATCGATCGCCGTCATGCCGCCGCCGATCACCACAATGCGCCGGCCCACGGCAATATCCGATTTGTCTGCTGACTGGCGCAGTCCGGCAATGAAGTCCACGGCGTCGACGACACCGTCCGCATCGGCTCCAGGCATCTGCAATGCGTTCACACCCGCCAGTCCCATCCCCAGGAAGACAGCATCATAGTCCGACTGCAGTTGTTCGAGCGAAAGGCCGTCGCCCAGTTCCTGGCCGTACTGGATATCGATACCGCCGATGGACAGCACAAAATCAACTTCGCGCTGGGCAAAACCGTCAACCGTCTTGTAGGCCGCAATACCGAACTCGTTCAGACCGCCCGGCTTTTCTCTGCTTTCGAAAACCTCCACGTCGTGCCCGTACATGGCCAGACGGTGCGCACATGCCAGGCTCGCCGGCCCTGCCCCGACCACGGCAACTTTCTTTCCGGTTGCCGCAGCGCGTTTGTAGATGTCGGCGCCATTGTCCATGGCATGGTCGGTTGCATAGCGTTGCAGCAGGCCGATCTTGACCGGCTTTCCCTCGGCCACTTCACGCACGCAGACCTGCTCGCACAGGGTTTCGGTCGGACACACCCGGGCACACATGCCGCCCAGGATATTCTGGTCAAAAATGGTCTCCGCCGATCCGAGCGGGTTGCCGGTCGAGATCTGCCGGATGAACATCGGGATGTCGATCGAGGTTGGACACGCAGTGACGCACGGCGCATCGTGACAGAAGTAGCACCTGTCCGCGGCAACTATAGCCTCGTGCGCGCTGAGCGGCGGATGCAGGTCCTGGAAGTTGTCCTCTATGTCGGACCTATCCAGCCGTCCTGCAACAACGCCGCTCATATGCTGTTTGCTGTTCAATGGACTGTCTCCTTGGCCCTGGCCGGGCAGAAATCAGCCCGGCGTCATCGCTCAGCGTGAAGATGTCAGGGTATGCAAGTTCAAAAAATTTATCAATTGGTAAATTTTCTTTCCGTTATCCACACCCTCCACTTGCCGAAACTGCCATGAGTGCGTATCCAATTCTCCCAGTCCGCTCTCATTCCTGCCCAGTTCGCAAAGGTTTCAGTCATGACGTCACCGGTAACCGTGATCGACCATCCCCTGGTGCTGCACAAGCTCTCCCTGATGCGGGACAAGACGACGCCGTCTGCCGTGTTTCGCAAACTGCTGCAGGAGATTTCACTGCTGCTGGCCTATGAGGTGTTGCGCGACCTGCCGCTGACCGAGCGCACCATCGAGACGCCCATTGAGTCCATGCAGGCGCCGTTTCTGGCTGGCAAGAAGCTGTGCCTGGTGTCCATACTGCGCGCCGGCAATGGCCTGCTGACCGGCATGATGGACCTGGTCCCGTCTGCCCGCGTCGGTCATATCGGGCTTTATCGCGATCCAAAAACCCTGAAAGCTGTCGAATACTACCTGAAGCTGCCGGATGAAATCGAGAGTCGTCCGGTCATTCTGGTCGACCCGATGCTGGCCACCGGCAATTCGGTCTCCGCCGCCATAGAACGTCTCAAGGAGGCCGGTGCGAAGGACATCCGGTTCCTGTGCCTGCTGTCGGCACCGGAGGGTATCGAGGCCCTGTCGAAAAAGCATCCCGACGTGCCGATATTTACCGCCGCCATCGACAGCCACCTGAACGATCACGGCTACATCGTGCCGGGCCTCGGCGATGCCGGCGACCGCATGTTCGGCACCAAGTAGCGGGATTGCGGTCAAGCAATCGAGGTCTTGCAACTGTTCGCGCGTAACCTCGTCACCAAGCGGAGTTGCGAACCAGAAGGTCAGCCCGCATTGCCGGCCTCCTCAAGCTTGACGCCTCGGCGGCTCGCCATCCTGTGCGCCAAGTTGCGGATGTCGTCATCGGTCAGCCGGATGCGGGCCAGCGGCAGTATGATCGCGTTTTCAAGAGTCAGGTGATTGCGCTCATTTTCGGCAAACCGGTGCAACAGCTTGGCCAGCGGAGATGAACGCCCGGTCTTGGCTTTGCCGGCAAGCACCTTGGCCAGGCCTTCGGTGATGAGCTTGGCGTCAAGCCGGTCTGCGGCATGCTCCTGTGTCAACTGGCCGATGACGTCATCGATGCGGTCTTCCGGTTCCGCCCGCCGGCGCAGCATCGGGAACAGATCATGTTCCTCATCCTGCATGTGCGGCGCGAAATCCACTCTCAGGAATCGCAGCACCGCCTCTATCGCCTGCCTGTCCGGTCGTTCCTGCTCGGCGATTTCGTCGAGCATGTTGCACAGGACACGCTGCCGGAAATGCTCCGCGAAGATGTAGTCCAGCGGTTCGGCAAGTTGCGATGAAGGAGGTGCATTGCCAAGAGCCTCCAGTGCCAGGACTTCCGTTTCCTCCTGTTTTTTCATTGTCGCTTCCTCCATTGGCCGGTTTTGCCGGGTGTGTCAGCACCACACGCAAAGGCGCGTGAAAACAACCACTTAGATTGCCGCTCTGATTCAATACAGTAAGCTCAAGCGGCTTACTGAACCAGGTAACCGTGTGATGCCTCCATATCGATGCCTTTGATGTCCGCCCTGCCCGCAAGTATGGAAATGTATTGCGCCACTGCCTTCGACCACGCCGCTGCATCCAGCCACGCAGCGATGCGAGCCTCGACGCTTTCAAACGGCAGCTGCCGGCCATCGATCTTTCGGTCCACCACCACCAGATGGAAGCCGAAGCGGCTTTCGACCAGCTTCGGTTCGGTATCCCCGACCGTGATGTTTTCCAGCGCCCGTTCAAACTCGGTCACTGTCGACCCGGTGGTGATCTGACCCAGAGTGCCGCCCTGGCCGCCTGATGGACAGTCCGAAAACTCTTCTGCAGCACCGGCAAACCCTTCCGGATGCAGAGCCAGGTGAGCTGCAAGATTTTCAGCCTTGCCGCGCACCCGGCGCCGGGCATCGGTATCCGTGCTTTCGACGGCGAACAGAATGTGGCGCGCCTCGTAGATCGTGTCGGAACAGAACCGGTGCCTGTTGAGTGTATAGATCCGGCGGCACTCTTCCTCGCCTGCTTGCGGCACATCAACTTCCTGCTCGATCAGCAGCCTTATGATGGCGTCCTCTTCAGCTTCCTGCTGCCTTGCCGCACCGGTCGCGGCGGCAACCTGCACCCCGAGCCGGTCGGCCTCCTGCAGCAGCAGTTCGCGCACCGCCAGGGCATGGGCTGCCTGAGCCAGCGCAGCTCCGGGTGTGTCTGCCGGGTGGTTCTGGGCTTCGGCCATGATCTCGGCTTCCGAAATCAGCACACCGTTGACCGTCACGTCCCTGATCACCCTGGCAGGTTTGGGCGGCACCTTGGTGTCCGGTTCGACATAGCCGTCGTAGCCGGTCTGTGCGGTCTGCTTCCTGCCCGGTTCACGAACATGCAGGGTCGGGTTCCGGTAGATCGAGGTCATGGACTGTCACTCCGCCGGCAGCCGCGACGTACCGCGACGGTTGCGTTCCCGCACCACCTGGTAGCCGGGCCGCCAGAAATAGCGCACCGGAACCGACAGCATGTGCACCAGCCTGGAGAACGGGAAGATCAGGAAGATCGTCAGCCCAAGCAGGATATGGGCCTGGTACGGCCATGCCTGTGCAGCCACAAGAGAGGCCGTGCCGTCGATCTGCAGGGTCAGGATACGCTGGGCCCATTCCGACAGCGCCAGCATGACGCCGGCGTCTTCATGCTGAAGCGAATACGGCACGGTGATCAGGCCAAGCGTCAGCTGCACCCACAAAATGACGAGGATGGCATTGTCGGCAAACGTCGAGGTGACGCGGATGCGTGGATCGAAGAACCGCCGGTGCATCAGCATGCACAGGCCAATGAAACAGATGATGCCGGCAATCGAACCTGCGACAATCGCCAGCAACTGCTTGGTTTCCGCCGACAGGAAATGCTCATAGACCGAATGCGGTGTCAGAAGTCCGACGGTGTGCCCGAGCAGCAGAAACAGGATGCCGACATGGAACATCACCGACCCCCAGACAAGCTGCTTGCGGCGCAGCAGCTGGGATGATCCCGAACGCCACGAGTACGGTTCGCGGTCGTAGCGCAGGATGGAACCGATGATCATGATCGCCAGCGCCACATACGGGTAAACGGTAAACAGCAGGGTGTTGATGTAACTGGGCATGTCAGCCTCCTAACCGGGTGGGTTGGCCGGGCAGTTGATCGTCCGGTTTACGTTGATAGGCACGCATCTGGCGTTGAATCCGGTCAGGCCCGCAGGCGCCTTCCCCGGCATTGCCACCGAAGGTGACGGCCTCTTCCTCCCAGATGCGGTCCAGCGCCTCCAGGTCGTTCGGATCATCCTCCGGCACCGCCAGCAGCTCGCGCACCAGCCTTGCATCAGGTTTTCCCCTGGCGATGCTCTCAAGCACAACGAAGGCATTGACATAAACCGACTCGCGCTTGCGCAGGCGCTGCTTCAGGACAGTGATAATGTGAGCTGTCTGGCCCAGCAGTTCACGGCCTTCTGCGGCCGGCTTGTTCGACAGGTATTCCAGGAACATCGGCAGAAAATCGGGAAGTTCCCTGGCATCGATCTCGAACCCGTCTGCCTCGTACATGCCCATCAGGTCGACCATCGCCTGACCGCGGTCACGGCTTTCTCCGTGGACATGCTCGAACAGATGCAGCGACAGTGTGCGGGTGCGGTCAAACAGGAACACATAGCGCTCCTGCGCATCGTACAGGTCCAACCTGCCGATATCATCGATCAGACGGGTCACCAGTTTCAGCTCCCGGTCACCCAGCGCCGCATCTTGTTGAAGCGCCGCCTTCAGCTCCGGCAGGCCGCTTAGCAACTCTGCCGACGGATAGGTCAGCAGCAGCGACAGTACTTTCAGGGTCGTATTCATTACACCCGCTCCTTGAAAATGTCGGTTGGGGTTTGCACCGTCCGGGTCCGCTTGCCGCCAAACAGGTCGGTGTCGGTGTCAGCGTTCGAGCACCCATTGCCGAACGAGAACCCGCACGATCCCCTGACGTCGTAGGCGTCTTCGCTGATCTCAC
>JBCCVY010000032.1:0-16125 GCA_039194725.1 Pseudomonadota bacterium | reverse complement strand
GACCGCCTGGAGGCGCATTATCGCGACATGCAGGACCTGGAGTTCACCATTCAGGACGGCAAGCTGTGGATGTTGCAGACCAGGTCCGGCAAGCGCACTGCCCAGGCGGCGCTGAAAATCGCCGTTGATATGGCCGAGGAAGGTCTGATTACAAAGTCGGAAGCGGTTGCGCGCATTGACCCTGGATCGCTGGACCAACTGCTGCACCCGACCCTCGACCCGAAAGCCGAGCGCGACATAATTGCCTCCGGCCTGCCGGCCTCGCCGGGCGCAGCTTGCGGTGAAGTGGTGTTCGACAGCGATGAGGCTGAACAGGCGAAGGCACAGGGCCGCCGGGTCATCCTGGTGCGCGTTGAAACCAGCCCGGAAGACATTCACGGCATGAACGCCGCCGAGGGCATCTTGACGACACGCGGCGGCATGACCTCGCATGCAGCCGTGGTGGCACGCGGCATGGGCAAGCCGTGCGTGTCCGGCGCCGGCGCCATTCACGTCAACTATGAAGAACAGAAATTCACCGTCATGGGGCAGACGGTCGAGGCCGGTGACATCGTCACCATCGATGGCGCCTCCGGCCAGGTGATGCGGGGTGAGATTCCCACCATCAAGCCGGAATTGTCCGGTGATTTCGGCCGTATCATGGAATGGGCGGACGACATCCGCAGGCTCGGTATCCGCGCCAATGCCGATACGCCCAGCGATGCCCGCACGGCACGTGAATTCGGCGCGGAAGGTATCGGCCTGTGCCGCACCGAGCACATGTTCTTTGAAAACGAACGCATTGCCGTGGTCCGCGAGATGATCGTTGCCGACACCGATGCGCAGCGCCGCACGGCGCTGGACAAACTGCTGCCCATGCAGCGTGCCGACTTCGTCGAACTGTTCGAGATCATGGCCGGCCTGCCGGTGACCATTCGCCTGCTGGATCCGCCTCTGCATGAGTTTCTGCCGCACGGCGAGGAGGAAATCCTCGAGGTCGCCAGCAACATGGATATCGATCCGGAAGTCCTGCGCGCCCGCGTCGCCGAACTGGATGAATTCAATCCGATGCTGGGTCATCGCGGCTGCCGGCTTGCCGTGACCTATCCGGAAATCGCGGAAATGCAGGCGCGGGCGATTTTTGAGGCCGTGGTCGAAGCGGCAGGCAAGACCGGCACGGCACCGATCCCCGAAGTCATGATTCCGCTGATTGCGGGCCGCGCCGAATATGATCTGGTGGCGGCAAGCATTTCTGCCGTGCATGCGGAAGTGGAGGCCCAGTCCGGCCAGAAGATCGAGTTCCTGTGCGGCACCATGATTGAACTGCCGCGCGCCTGCCTGAAGGCTGACGACATTGCCGGGGCGGCGGAGTTTTTCTCGTTCGGCACCAATGATCTGACCCAGACGGCGTTCGGCATCAGCCGCGATGATTCGGCCCGGTTCATGAATGACTATGTCAACAAGGGCGTTTGGGAGCGCGATCCGTTTGTTTCCATTGACGTCGATGGGGTTGGCGAACTGGTGAAAATCGGGGTCGAGCGCGGCCGAACCGCCCGTCCGGACATCAAGCTCGGCATCTGCGGCGAACACGGCGGCGACCCCGCAAGTGTGCATTTTTGCCACGCAGCGGACCTGGATTACGTGTCCTGTTCGCCGTTCAGGGTCCCGATCGCACGTTTGGCGGCGGCCCAGGCCGCCGTCAAGGCTGCCTGAGGCGCGCAAATGCGCCGTTAACGAAGCAGACTCAAAGCCTGTGTAAGCTATGGTTTTTCGGCGCTCGTTAACTTGCTTGCATGGTTAACCTATGATAAACGCTGAAAGACTATCCTTAGGGGATGAGTATCGACTAATTCTAACGGACCTTGCAGGGAAAGGCCCGCTTGTTTGAGTAAGTACGACCGACATATGCGGATGCGTGCACAGCACGACACCCGGTGGGATGATGCTGATCAATCAATAGGATTGTCAGATATTCTGTCATATGCCTTTGCAGGCTTTGCCTTTGTCGGTGCTGTCGCGGTGGCCAGCCACTACATGTCCAAGGCCACGGCTTCAAACAATTTCGTTCAGATCAACAGCGAGCACAACGTGTCGTCGGGCACGTCTTCTGCGTCCGCACACTGGCGCGATGTTGTCTCCCCGGCGACAACCATTGCCAGCAAGGGTTCGTTGCTGGACGACACGGCGGAAGAGGATTTCCGCATGGTCCCGGCCGACAACCGGGTTGTCGTGGCCAGTCATGGCAAGTCGGACTTTGTCAGCGACGACATTGAGCTCAAGCTGCCGGGCTCTGAAGAACAGATCATAACGCCGGCAGCCTACCAGCCGCAGTCGCAGATCCAGCTCGTGTCGATCCCACCTTCGCCGTCGATCTCACAGCTTGAATCAGGGTTCCGCCTCGGCCGGGACGAGAAGCGCAAGGTGCTTAAGAAGCGTGAGGCCCGTCTGGCCGAGAAGAATTGCCTGGCGCGCGCCATCTACTTCGAAGCCCGCTCTGAGCCTGAGGCAGGTCAGATCGCGGTCGCCAACGTCATTCTCAACCGGGTCAAGTCCAAGCATTATCCCAACACGATCTGCGGCGTGGTGTATGACGGCGCCCATCGCCTGAACTCGTGCCAGTTCTCGTTTGCCTGTGACGGCAAACAGGACGCCCCGCGCGGACCGAAAGAGTGGTCGAAGGCCAAGAAGCTGGCAGCCCGCGCCATGGCCGGCGATGCCTATGTGCGTGTTGTTTCAACTGCCACCCACTATCACGCCGACTATGTGAACCCGCGTTGGTCAAGCAGCATGAAGCGACTGATCAAGATCGGCCGTCATATCTTTTATCACGGCACCTGATCAAGCCGATTTCGTCTGCTGAAATTGTTCCATTACCTCGCAGGATTTTGCGGGGTTTTGTTAGGGTCCGGACCCATTAATATTGTCCATTCTGCAGGAGGATATTTTGCCTCTGACAAGGCGAAAGGGCGCAGGAAACCTGACGGTTTTCAAGGCCTTTCAACGCAGTCAGCGGCAAAATAGACCCTGCCCTGCGGGTTTGAAGGAAAACACCCGCCTGATGGCGAAAAATGCTCGACAAGGCAAAAAGCCTTGTCTTGCGCTTATTCACCATCATTCGAGTGTTTTCTTTCAAACAGAATTGCACAAGATTAATGGGTCCGGACCCTAATTGGGGCTGGACGTGGCGATGCTTCATCCCGCACATTCTTGGCACGCACCGGCATGCTTGCCGGTGTAGTGGTTTGTGAACAGACGCTGCAGGAGGCGAGACATGGCTACATGGACATGGATGAACGGTGACTGGCATGACACGCCGCCCATGGTGGCCGATCCAATGACCCATGCCATGTGGCTGGGCTCCTGCGTGTTCGACGGCGCCCGGGCATTTGAAGGCACCGCTCCGGACCTCGACCAGCATTGCGACAGGGTGGTTGCGTCCGCCCTGACCTTTGGCCTGAAACCGATGCATGATGCACGTGAGATTGAGGCGCTGGCCCGCGAGGGGATCGCAAAGTTTGCCGATGACGCCGAGCTCTACATCCGGCCGATGTACTGGGCCGATGACGGGTTTGTCGATGTGGATCCCGATACCACACGCTTCGCCCTGGCAGTCTATGATGCGCCGATGCCGCCGGCTGCAGGGTTTTCGGTGACCTGTTCGCCGTTCAGGCGGCCGTCGCTTGAATATGCGCCAACCGATGCCAAGGCTGCGTGCCACTACCCCAATTCGGCCCGCGCCATGCGCGAAGCCCGTGCGCGCGGTTTCGACAATGCGGCAATGCTGGACCCGCTGTCGAACGTGTCCGAACTGGCCACAGCGAACATCTGGTATGCCAAGGACGGCGAGGTCTTCACACCGGTTCCCAACGGCACGTTCCTGAACGGCATTACCCGGCAGCGCATCATCAACCTGCTCAGCGAGGACGGCATCAAGGTGCATCAAGGCTCGCTAAAGTGGCATGATTTCGAGACCGCTGACGAAGTGTTCTCGACCGGCAACTGGGCCAAGGTGTCGCCGGTCACCAGGATCGAGGACCGTGACCTGCAACCCGGCCCGATGTATGCCAGGGCGCGCGAGCTCTACTGGGCCTATGCTCACTCGAAGGGAAAACTGTCCTAGAGCAACATGGGTTCAATTGAGCCCATGAACCTGATCTAAAGTCGCAACTGGGCAAACTTCTTCATGAAGGCCTTGCTGGCCTGTTCCGGTGTCAGAGGCGCGAGTTTCTGCAGCGCTGAAACCGTGCTTGCATCAAGTCCGCGCGGACGGCCGAAAAACTTCGCCGCTTCACCGTCTTCAAATCCCGCCAGCACCGTTGCCTCGAAAAACGCCGATGCCTTGTCGGCCCGCTTGATGCGCGTCTCGACCTTGTCAGGCAGATGTGCCGGCAGGCCAAAGCGCACATGCACGGCCTCCATCAATCGGCCCTCAAATGCCTTGTAGTCCAAACCGAGTGCGGCCTTGAACGGTGAGATCATGTCCCCGATCACATACTCCGATGCATCATGCAGCAGGGCCGCCAGCCGCCAGCGCTGATCGGTGTCGGGGTAAAACTCCACCAGCAATTGCTCCACCAGAACACAATGCTGGGCCACCGAGAATGCATGCGCGCCATGGGTCTGGCCGTTCCAGCGCGCCACCCGCGCCAGCCCGTGGGCAATGTCTTCAATCTCCACGTCCAGCGGCGACGGCTCCAGCAGGTCGAGCCGACGTCCCGACAACATCCGTTGCCAGGCACGCGGTGCCTCCGGTTGTCTGGAACCCGACGCCATTGCGTTAACGGGCCAGTTTCTGGCATGCCTCATGCCGGTGGCACTGGACCAGATGGTCGTTGACCATGCCGACGGCCTGCATGAAGGCATAGACGATGGTCGGGCCGACAAAGCGGAAGCCACGTTTTTTCAGGTCCTCGGAGATTCGCTCAGCCAGCGGCGTGGCGGCAGGCACGTCTTCCAGCCGCTCGAACTGGTTGACCAGCGGCCTGCCGTCCATGAAGTCCCACAGATAGGTGTCGAAGCCCTGTGCCGCCTCGATTTCCAGGTAAGCCTGTGCGTTGGTGACGCTGGACTCGATCTTCAGCCTGTTGCGCACAATGCCGGCATCCTGCATCAGCTCGGCCTTTTTCGCATCGTCATAGCGCGCCATGACGGCCGGATCGAAATTGTCAAAGGCGGCGCGAAAATTGTCGCGCTTGCGCAGGATGGCAATCCACGACAGGCCGGCTTGAAAACCGTCGAGTAGCAGTTTCTCAAACAGCGCCCGGCTGTCATATTCCGGCACGCCCCATTCCTCATCGTGATAGGCCACATAGTCGGGCGCGGTGCCGGCCCAGCCGCACCGGTCTATGCCGTCTTCATGGGTGATCAGTGAATGCTCCCAGCCCATCAGTCATTGTCTCCCGCGCTGTCGGCCGCGTCTGGCCAGCGCGCCCAGGCCGGTTTGTGCATGGTGATCGGCTGGCCGTCAACTGACAGTGCCTTGCCAGCCTGTGCAGCCTTTTCGGCACGATCGAGCCTGATCAGCGCCAGGCCATTTGAGCCGTGCGCACCCAACAGCGTGCCGACCTGCCTGTCATCGGCGGTTATCTTTGCGCCGGCTGCGGGCAGGGCGGAAGAGCCGTCGACCGGCACCAGGCGCGAGCGCGCCGTGCCACGATGCTGCATGCGCGACACGACTTCCTGGCCGACATAACATCCCTTGGAAAAATCCACCGAAGCAAACTGGTCATAGCAGGCCTCGTGGGGAAACAGTTCGCTGGAGCCGATCTCGGCGGCATCGCCGATGCCGAGCCTGTAGCGATGGTCCTGGTAGGCTTCCGGCGGCTGGCTGGAAATCGATGCGATCACGGCTTGCGGCGCGATCACCCGTGACCCCAGTTGTTCATTGCGCGGATCGCGAAACACATGGCCGTCACCCACCGAAGGCAGGTCTGCGCCACCCCAAGCTGCCGCCACCGCCAGATCATCGACCGCCTCGATGCTCAGCGCCCGCCGCAACCGGTACATGGTCAGTCTCTGCACCAGGCTCGCTGTGCTTTGCGCCGCGCAATCCACCAGCACGCCGCCGTCAATCGCCAGAATGAAAAAGTCGAACAGGATCTTGCCCTGCGGCGTCAGCAGCGCGCCGTGAACCGCCTCGCCGGGCCGCAGGCCCGCGACATTGGCGGTTACCAGGTCCTGCAGGAACGGCAGGGTGTCGTCGCCCTTGATCTCGACAACGGCGCGATCGGGCAGGTTGGCAATGAAAACTGTCATCTGTTGCGATTCTCTGTCTTGCTTGAGACAACAGATTTACGTAAGCCAATGGCCATGTTCAAGCGGCGTCCTGGCCAATCAACACGGATGCGGCATCATGATAACGGGAGAGATGTTCATGTCCGGTACTTTTCGCGCAATTCAGATCAACAAGACCGATGACAAGCAGACCGCGGCGCTAGTCGAACTGAGCGATGCAGACCTGATGGACGGCGACGTCACAGTAGATGTCAGTCATTCCACGCTCAACTACAAGGACGGCCTGGCCCTGACCGCGAAAGCGCCGATCATCCGCAAGTTCCCGCTGACGCCCGGCATTGATTTTGCCGGTACGGTGTCCGCCTCTGACAGCCCCGACTACAAGGTCGGCGACGCGGTGATACTGAACGGCTGGGGTGTCGGAGAAGGGCACTCCGGCGGCTTCGCCGAGCGGGCCCGGGTAAAGGGGGACTGGCTGGTGAAGATGCCCGATGGCATGACCGCTGCCCAGGCCATGGCCATTGGCACAGCCGGCTATACCTCCATGCTGTGCGTCATGGCGCTGGAAGATGCCGGTGTCACGCCGGATAGCGGCGAGATCCTCGTCACCGGCGCCGCCGGCGGCGTTGGCTCGGTGGCGATCGCCATCCTGTCCAAGCTCGGCTACTCCGTTACTGCTTCCACCGGCCGCACCTCTGAAGAAGCTTTCCTGAAGGGCCTCGGCGCGTCCAGCATCATCGACCGCGAGGAGTTCAATTCGCCGCCCAAGCCGCTGGCCAAGTCACGCTGGGCGGGATGTGTGGATGCGGTCGGATCAACAACGCTGGCCAATGTGCTGTCGCAAATGAACTATGGCGGTGCGGTTGCTGCCTGTGGCCTGGCGCAGGGCATGGACCTGCCGGCTTCGGTCGCTCCGTTCATTCTGCGCGGCGTCAAGCTGCTCGGTGTCGATTCGGTGATGTGCCCGAAACCGCGGCGAGAGCAGGCCTGGGCACGGCTGTCGCAGGACCTGGACATGGCCAAGCTCGACAGCCTCACCTCGCACATCAAGCTGGATGATGTGATTGCGGCCGGTGCTGATATCATCTCCGGCAAGGTTCGGGGCCGTATCGTGGTGGACATCGCCTGAGCACGCTCTGCTCCGGCAAGGCGGGCTTCACTGCAAGGTGCGGATGACGGTGAACTCGCCATTGCGGATGCGTTCCGGCAGGCGCTCGGCCATGATGGCGACAGGCTCTTCGCCATAGCTGGCGATCATGTCCGACAGCGCGGCAAAAATCGCTGCGGTGGCCACGCAATCGGGATCGAGCCCGTCATAGACGGCCTCTTCCCACGCATCCAGAATATAGCGCAGGGCCGCCTGGCGGCTGCGTTGCGCTTCTTCTCCGTTGTCTTCATCCGGCATTCGGAATTCCGGCGATTGTTTCACCCTGGTATCCAGTCGTCTTATATAAACCCCACCCAGGGCCATTCAGGTTTTGATTGCATCAAAACCGCGCCCTACGCATTTACTGTCGCATGTCTTGGTTCCCAAAACCGCACGCACTTTTGCGAGACATGCTATAGCAACTGCTTTTCCAATCACTCGGATGCGTCGCTCGTGCGCCTACACTAGCATGTGACCGGCGAGACACACGCCGATACTTGCCAAAAGGTTAACGCGCCACAATCAACTGGATTTTGCCGGAAAAGTGCGCCGGTTTGCGGTCTCAAAGTGGCCGAAACGGAACTACTTCTTGATCTTCGTGCCCGGTTCGAAGGCTTCGACAACGAACGCAAATGTCACATCGTAGGGGATGTCTTCGTAGGTGCCCCAGGCGGTCTTTTTCTGCACCGTAATGCTGCCCACGTCACGTCCCTCAGAAATCTCGCCGGTGTCCAGCGCCGACGCCTGGCCGGGCTTCCATTTGAGTATTACGTTGCCGTGCATCAGCTCCTCGCTCTTGCTCAGCATCGAAAGGGCGATGGCATTGACCTTGCCGCTGACGCGATAGACCACGACCCGGGCCATCGGGCTGATGCCGTCGGGCATCTTGCCGCGATACAGAAACGGCGCCGCGGCACTGTCGTAGCCCACATATGGATTGCGGCCGTAACTGCGAAAATTGGGATTGTTGGGAACCAGGACCTTGCCATCGGGAAACCGGTCAGTGAAATCTGCCCAGCTTTCCAGTCGGGCCGGCAGGAATTTCAGGCTGCTGCCGACGTCGGATCCGGCAATGGCCTGGCCGGTGAACTGTTGCCACCAGCTCTCACTTTGCCGGTCATACATGATCAGGTCAGAATTGCGCAGCAGGCCGGTCGTGCCGAAATCCTTCAATTCGCCGTCGACCATGCGGTCGAACACGATCGCCGCATTGCACAACGGGCAATAGGTTACGGCAACCGGTTTGCCGCCCACTGTGTCATTGACGATTTCGTGCCAGATCAGGATGCGCAACGGGTAGGCGCGCGCGTCGCCATTGATTTTTATGGAGATGACCGGGTCTTTGGCCGTCAGGTCCTTGTTGGAGCCTGCCGGCTGGAACTGCGGTCTGTCGATCGGCGGAATGCCGTCACGCGGCGGTCCGCCGGACATCACTTCCGACAACGGTACCGTGGTCCTGGTGAAGTCCGTATTCGACCAGCCCATGCGCACGAAGCGGTCAGCCTCGTCGCTCGCCGGTGAGGCAATTGTGAGCGCTGCCAGGAACAAGGCAGCAAGAATGCCAGTTGCCAGTTTCATCACGCGACAGGGTGGCCCATCGGCGCCTCACAAGCCAATCAGATTTATGTGAGGGTTTTCAGGGTGTTTCTGATCAGGTCCGCCGTACCGCGCGTCATGTTCAGGCCATCCAGGTCACGTTCTGATGCCCACATCACATCGGAAACATCGGTCGCGGCGACAGCCTCACCGTGCTGCCAGTAGCACAGGAACACAGAAATCACGTAGTGGAAGATGATGGTGTCGTGCGTGTCGCGGTGAATGATGTCCTGGCATTCAAGCAGCCTGTCGAGGCGGGCCGTGACGCCGGTTTCTTCCGCCAGTTCGCGCAAGGCGGCGTCGCGCGCCGGTTCGCCGGTTTCGATATGCCCGCCCGGCAGGCTCCACAGCCCGTAACCGGCCTTTTTGGCCCGCTTGACCAGCAACACCTTGCCGTCGCGCAGTGTCATGGTGCTGACGCCCGGAACCGGTTTTACACGTGCAATAACCGTCACTGGTGGTTTCATTCCCTATGTGGCCGTGGCAGATTGCCGACGATGTGCAATCTATACAGCTTCCGCAAGTCGCCCGAAGAGGTCAAGGCGCTGTTCGAGTATCCCGAACAGCCCAACTTCCCGCCGCGCGAGGTGGTGGCGCCGGGACAGCCCATCGCTATCGTCAGAGGCGAACAGGCCAACCGGCATTTCACGCTGGTACGCTGGGGCTTTGTGCCGTCCTGGACCAAGGAAATGAAGCCGGGCAAGCCATTGACCAATGCGCGCTCGGAGACGGTGTTCGAAAAGCCGTCCTTCCGGCATGCCATCCGGCGCCGGCGCTGCCTGATTCCGGCTGACGGGTTTTACGAGTGGAAGGGCGACGTGCCCGGCCGCAAGCAGCCGTATCACATCACCCGGTCCGACAATGGCCTGTTTGCGTTTGGCGGCATCTGGGAGCACTGGACCTCCCCGGACGGATCGGAACTGGAAAGTGCCGCCATCCTGACCACTGAACCTAATGCCATGATGGCCGAGATCCACACCCGCATGCCGGTCGTCATCAAGGCGGAAGATTTCAGCCGCTGGCTGGATCATTCCCGCCCTGACGGCAGGCAGGTCGCAGACCTGATGAAACCGGTTGAAGATAGGTTCTTCGTTGCGGCGGAAACCGAGTTGCCCGGCCGCCGGCGCAAGCCGCCTGAGACAAAACCTGAGCCTGAACAGCAGCCGGACGACCAACTGAATCTATTCTGAAGGCTCCGGGATCAGCTTGCGGGCCATGCACAGCCGTGGTTCCACCTCGTAGCCGAGCTTTTCGTAAAACGACCGCACAGCCTCGTTTTCTGCCCGAACCAGCAGATTGAGCTTCCACACCCCGCGTTGGGTGAGCCAGCTTTCGGCCGCCCCCATGGCGGCTGCGCCCAGGCCCTTGCGCTGATAGTCCGGGTGGGTGGCGACAT
Source organism: Pseudomonadota bacterium (assembly GCA_039194725.1). GTDB lineage: Bacteria > Pseudomonadota > Alphaproteobacteria > Rhizobiales > Aestuariivirgaceae > Anderseniella. The sequence goes on along the minus strand of JBCCVY010000032.1, from coordinate 5,773 downwards.
AGTAGACGATGCCGCGGTGGCCGTCATGGCCGACCATGACCGACGCGATGACCGTTTCATTGTCGACCATGACCAGCAGGTCGGACGCCGGGCCGGAACGGGCGAACGCGATATCCTTGTCCGGATCGTTCCAGGGCCGGGTCAGGCCGCAGGCCTCCCACAGCGCAATGACACCGGCCACTTCGGCATCTTCCACGGGCCTGAACTCAACAGCGGCCATCACAACACCTTGCCCGGGTTCAGAATGCCGTTGGGGTCCAGCAACTGCTTGATGCCGCGCATCATGTTCATTTCAACCGGCTGCTTGGTGGCCGCCAGTTCGTCGCGTTTCAGTGTGCCGATACCGTGTTCGGCGCTGATCGAGCCCTGGTATTTGCGCACCTTGTCGTGCACACGTGCGCTGACCTCTTCCCATCTGGCCAGGAAGGCGTCCCTGTCGGCATCAACAGGCTGTGAAATGTTGAAGTGAATGTTGCCGTCACCGATGTGTCCGAACGGCACCGGCCGGCAGCCGGGCAGCATGTCTTCAGCCAGCGCAATGGCCTCATCCAGGAAAGCCGGCACCTTTGAAACCGGCACCGAGATGTCGTGCTTGATCGAACCGCCTTCCAGGCGCTGCACCTCCGACATGGCTTCGCGGATGCGCCAAAGGTCCTGTGCGGCCTGGGTGCTGGTTGCAATCGTGGCATCACTGACAAGGCCTTCCTCAAAGGCCACTTCCAGAATGCCGGTTGCCTTGCCGTTCATGTCGCCTTCGGTGTCAAACCCGGCCAGTTCAAACAGCACGTACCAGTCTGACGGGGCCTGCAGCGGGTCACGGCATCCGGCATGTCTTATGGTCATGTCGACGCCGCTGCGTGGCATGATTTCGAAGGCCACAACCCCATTGCCGCTCATCCGCCGCACCAGTGACAACAGTTCCAGCGCCTCGCGCGGCGAGGCGAGGGATGCAAACACGGTGGCGCGGTCAAGCGGCGCCGGCAGCAGTTTCATCGACGCCGCGGTAATGACCCCAAGCGTACCTTCGCAGCCGATGAACAGGTGTTTCAGGTCGTAGCCGGTGTTGTCCTTGCGCAGCGATGTCAGCCCATTCCACACCTCGCCTGAGGCCAAAACGACCTCCAGGCCTAGGCACAGGTCACGGGTGTTGCCGTAGGCCAGCACATTGATACCGCCGGCATTGGTCGCCAGGTTGCCGCCGACCTGGCAGGTGCCCTGCGACGCGATCCACAGCGGAAAGATCAGTCCCTTCGACTGGGCCGCTTCCTGGGCGTTGTGCAACGTTACGCCGGCTTCAAGCGTGATGCAGTTGTCGGCCGCATCGAGGTGGCGAACGCGGTTCATCCGCCTCAGCGACAGGACAATGTCCCCGTGCGGCATCTGTCCGCCGACAAGTCCGGTGTTGCCGCCTTGCGGCACGATGGCGGTGCCGGTTTCGTTGGCAAGTTTCAGGATCGCGCTGACTTCTTCCGTGCTGCCGGGTCGCAGCACCAGTGGTGACTGGCCGGAGAACTTTCCCCGCGGTTCCAGCACATGCGGCGCAATGTCAGCCTCATTTGTCAGCGCGTGTTTTGCACCGACAATTGAGGCGAACTTTTTGATTGTGTCAGGTGTCAGCATGGGCGGACGATAGATGGGCGAACCTGCCCAGTCCAGAGCTTGCAGCTGCAGCAATGTCACAACGTGGCCGGGTACGAAGCCTGGCCCCATAAGCCACATGCACAATAGGGTTCTGGCCCATATCTATGCACTGATGTTTCGGTGCGATCGGCAGGCCAATCAGCCATGAACTGCCGATTTATGTTTTCGGCTGAACCGTGTAGGTTTGTCCCAGATGAACACAGGCTTGAGGGCGGGGCAGTTAGGGATGAAACACGGCGTGGCAGCGGCGCTCGCTGAACAGGCGAGGAGGTTCAGCAATTTCGTTGATCGCCGCATTACTATCAATCGAGCTCACCTGGCGAGAAACAGCAACCAGACCACCAGGTTTGTCGCTGTGTCCGGTTCTTCGGCAAAAACCACCTTGTGTCATTTGCTGGAGCATATCCTGTCAGGCATTGCGCCGACCGCCGCGCAAATCTCCAGAAACACCATGCCCGCCATTGCGCCGTTTATCCGCGATCTGGGAAACCGGCATGAATTCGCTGTGGTTGAAGTCGGCATAAATGGTGCTGACCGCATGTTGCATATGGCCAGGCTCATACGGCCTCATATTGCAGTCCTTACAATGATCCGACTTGAACACAAGAAGGGAATGCCGGACCTGGATTTCGTGGCACGGGAAAAGGGCTATTTGATAGAGCACTTGACGCAAGCCGGGATCGCCGTGCTGAATGCGGATGACGAACAAACTGACGGACTTGCACAAAGGGCAAATGGCAAGGTCGTGACGTTCGGCCAGGCCGCCAGGGCTGATTACCGAGCCGTTGAAATCTCATCGGCCTTTCCGGATCGGCTGTCCCTTACTGTTTGCAGTGCAGACCTGAAACTTAAGCTCAAGACCCGGCTGGTCGGGGAACATTTCTGGTTGCCGGTAACGGCTGCGGTTGCAGTGGCTCACCAACTTGGCGTGCCGCCAAAAACAATTGTCGAACGGATAGCCGGCTTCGAGCCGGTGACCGGGCGTTGCAACGTGTTGAAGCTGCCCGGTGAGCGCCATTTCATCATGGACACATACAAGGCGCCGCAGCACTCCCTCCATCAAGCGTTCGAGATTGCCAGGACGGCTCGGGCAACCAAGCGAAGAATAGTGCTTGGTCAATTGTCCGATACGACCGGAGGAGGCAGGACCTCTTATCGCCGGGCCTACCGTCAGGCGCGCGAATGCGCCGACGAGATAATCTTTGTCGGTGATCATGCGCACCGTCACAATGCGCCTGAGGATGATGTGAACAGCGGCAGAGTATTTGATTTCAAAGATGTACGCGAAGTCGCGGATCACCTGCGGCAAACCTCGACCCCCGGTGAGGTCGTCCTGCTCAAATCCAATTGCAGCCTGCACTTGGAGCGCGCTGCCCTGGCTCAGCTTGAGCCGGTAAAATGCTGGGGACAGATTTGTAAACTCAAGACCGACTGCAAGAAATGCGGCCTGTATGAATTTCCCTACGAGTCTCATTTGGGAAACCCGTCAGCCCGGCCCGCAAAACCGGACCAGAGCGGAGTTTGAGCCGACAAGCTCCGGAATGATGATGCGGGAAATGCACGCTGGCTTGACATTTCGCATCAAATATCATAAATTTCTGTTATGACAGAAATAAAAGAAAAAATCTCCAGTGAAGCTGTCGATCAGTTCATTCTCTACTGGGGCGACATGGGCGGGCAGTGGGGTGTCAATCGGTCCGTCGCACAGATTCACGCCTTGCTGTTTCTCAGCACCAAGCCGCTCAACGCCGAGCAGATTTCCGACACTCTCGGCATCGCCCGGTCGAATGTCTCAAATTCGCTGAAAGAGCTGGTCAGCTGGAAGCTGATCCGCCGGGTGCCGATACACGGCGAACGTCGCGAGCACTTCGAGGCCGAAACCGATGTCTGGGAAATGGCAATGCGCATCGCCCAGGGCCGCAAGGAGCGTGAGATAGACCCGGCGGCTGCTGCCCTGAACGAGTGCGTTGCGAAGGCTGAGGCGGAAACCGCGATTGATCCGGTCGTGCTGCAGCGCCTGCGCGACATGCAGGAGTTCATGGATACGACGAACCGCTGGTATCTGCAGATGCTGGGTGTGCCGAAGTCACAGCTCAACAGGTTGATGAAGATGGGCGACAAGGTTCTCTCGGTGCTGAAGTTCACTGGAAAAAAGAAGCCATGACCGGAGTGCCTTTTTATTTGCTCCGTTATTTCTGTTTATACAGAAATAACGGATTTAAAGGAAAGAAGTGAATGCTTACAGGGAGCGAAAAATGAGATTGACGCAACTGGCAAGAAACCGCCCCCCGACGCCCGTCCTGCCGGCACGAGCGACTGGCGACGACGTCCCTGACGAGCGGTTTCGAGAACTTCTTGGTGAAGACGCATGGCAGATGCTGCCGGCCGCAGTCCGCAGCCGGTTCAGCAAGCGGCTTCGGCAGGGCAAGAGCATTGCCTACCAGGGCGTGGTTACCCGCATGAAGATGAACATGCCCGGGTTCTGTCTCGCCCACGCCGCCCGTCTGGTCGGTGCGCCCTTGCCCTATGACACCAGGTCCATACACCAGCCGGCTGTCGTGGTGGTGACCGAGGATGTTGCCACCAACGGTCAGTTCTGGATCCGCCAGTATGGTCGCCGCGGTGCGTTTCCGCAGACGGTTCACAGCTCCAAGCGGTTCCGCGGGCCGACCGGGCTCGAAGAGTACGTCGGTTTCGGCATCGGCATGGCCCTGAACGTTGAGGCAACGCCGACAGCCCTGCTGTTCAGGAGCGATCATTACTTCCTGCAGCTGTTCGGCATGCGCGTGAAGCTGCCGGGTTGGCTGAGCCCCGGTGCCCTGGTCATCGGTCACCATGAGCTGGGCAACAACCGCTTCACCTTCACCCTGTCGCTGCGCAGCCTGCTGTTTGGCGAGCTTGTTGCGCAGGAAGCCGTTTTCCAGGACGCAATGGAGTAGAAACATGGACAATCCTCTCTTATGGACCCTAATCGCAGCTCAGGTCGCCATGGGCGCCTTCGACACCCTGTACCATCACGAGGGAACTGAGCGGCTGGCATGGCGGGCCTCGCAGAAGAATGAGTTGCGCCTGCATGGTGTGCGCAACATCTTCTATGCCCTGATCTTCATATGCTTCGGCTGGTTCGAGCCGCACGGCGCCTTCACCGTCGCCCTGGCGCTGATCCTGGGTGTGGAGGTGTTGATCACCCTGTGGGATTTCGTCGAGGAGGACCTGACCCGCAAGCTGCCGGCGAGCGAGCGTATCAACCATACCCTGCTGGCGCTGAACTACGGCGCCATGCTGGCGCTGGCAGCGCCGCATCTGCATGACTGGGCACTGCGCGATACCGCTATCGTGCCGACCCATTATGGTTGGTGGAGCGGCTTTGCCAGCCTGTCAGCACTGGGGGTGTTGATGTTCGGCATCCGCGATCTCGTGGCGGCTGCCCGTAGCGATCGGCTGTCCCCGCCGGCGCCGGAACATCTCGTTGCCGGTCTGACGGCGTGCAAACGGGTGCTGATCACCGGCGGCACCGGTTTCATCGGCACCCGGCTGGTGCAGGCGCTGGTCGCCGGACGCCACAAGGTCACGGTGCTGACACGCGATGAATCGCGCGCCGAGACCCTTGCCGCTCCCATCTGTGTCGTCACCGACCTGGATCAGGTGCCCAACGACGAGCGCTTTGACATCGTTGTCAATCTGGCCGGCGATCCGGTGGCCAATGGTGTGTGGAGCCCCAGCAAGCGCGCCGAGATCATCACGTCGCGGGTGAGCGTTACCCGACAGCTCGTCGGGCTCATTGCCCGGCTCGATGAAAAGCCGGAATGCCTCATCAGCGGCTCCGCCGTTGGCTGGTATGGCCTCCATGATCATGAAGACCTCACCGAAGATGCCGCCCCCAAAGACTGCTTTGTGCACCAGGTCTGTGCCGGTTGGGAACAGGAAGCCGAGGCAGCGAGAAAGCTTGGCGTACGGGTGATCACCTTGCGCACCGGCCTGGTGCTCGGCGTTGAAGGTGGCATGCTGGCGCGGTTGCTGACGCCGTTCGAGTTCGGTCTCGGCGGCCCGCTGGGATGTGGCAGGCACTGGATGTCGTGGATTGCACTCGATGACGTTGTCCGCATGATCGCGTTTGTCGTCGCCAACCGGG
>JBCCVY010000031.1:0-16204 GCA_039194725.1 Pseudomonadota bacterium | reverse complement strand
TTTCCGCGATCGCAACCGGCTGGCGATTGCGACCGATCGCGACGGCAGTTACGTGTTCCTGGCCAAGGGCGCCTGGGAACTGGACTATGCCGCCAAAACCTACGAAGACATCCGCTTCCTGCGCACCAAGGAATTGCAGTAACTGGCACTCAGGTTCGGACCGGTCATTCCGACATGATCCAGCTGCCGAGCGCGCCGCCACCTGCGATGACGGCAATCGTGACAATACCGCCGCCGCCCATCATGTCGGCAACAACGGCTCCGGCCACCATGCCTGCCGCAATGCCGAATGCCTGCCGGCCGCTGATTCCGGTCGACTTGTGAATGTCGTTTGCAAGCTGCTCGACGTTCTTGCGCGATTTCTCAACCATGCCCTGCAGTTCCTTGCGGGCATCCTCGGCCTTGTCGACAGCAGCCTTTCCGGCGTCCTCGACAGCCTCTTCGGCATCCTCGATGGCTTCCTTCACATCGTCATCGACTTCCGATGCGGCCAGTTCTAACGGCACCACCGCCTGCACACCGGCATCCGGCGCGGGATTTTGAGCCTGAGCGGCTGTCGCCCATGCGGAAAACAAAACCACAATCAATACAGAAACAATACGCATACCTACCTCCACTTGCTCACCCATGACATAAATCGTCAGACTACGGTATATTAGGATCGTTTGTGGCCTGAGTCGAGAAACATTGAGTTTTCCGGTTCAGCTCGCCTGCAGATGCTGCATTCCGGATTGTTCAGCCGGGTCAACCGCCAACAAGCCAGGCGGCAGTTATGCACCCTCGGCAACCGGCGTGGCAGGGACGGCTACCAGGTCTCCGATGCGTGGTGTCCGGTGTGCGCAAACGCCCTCTGGCGGTTGAGCAGTACGATCTCGCGTAGCGGCAGGTTGATGAACTTGGTCAGTCCATAGGTTGGGGCCTGCGCGTAGAACATCACTGCTTCATCGAGTCCAGCTGCCTGGTCCGACAGCGCGCTGAGAATCCGATCAGGGATTCCGACATCCAGCTGCTGCTTCAGATAGCTCAGGCAACCGAGCAGCGCCCATGAGCCCTTGCACATGGCGGCGACCTCTAGCACACGGGTCCAGTCAAGGGACTTGCCGTCGACGATCTCCGCCATATCGAATGCCCACATGCCGCTTGACATATGGCTGGGAACAAACCGTCGGATGCCCTGCATGGCGGTGAACACCAGCAGTTCTTCCGGCGCCGGCACGACCACCGCGCGTCCGCGGAAATCGGCCGGGATGGCGCTGTCCCAGATCCGGTCAATCACATCATCATCAAGAAACGGCATATGCACCGGCTGGTGGTGAACGTCCACATCGGAATTGTCCCGCTTCTCCTCGCTGCCGCGCTGCAGATTTATGCCCGGATGGTACCTGCATCGTTGCAGTGCGGTTTCCGCATCTTCGTTGCCACCCCAGCCCTGCTCAACCAGCGCCGAAATGACAAGACGAAGGTCCCAGCGCTTCACCATCAGGTCAATATCAGATGTTACCCGGCGGGTCAGCTTGGTCATCTCGAGGGCTTCAAGAGCCGCCGATTTCATCAGGTAGATGGGGATGTCCTGCTCAACCAGAATGTCGAGCGCTGCCGCCGACCGGTTGAGCCGCATCTGAGACTGCGTCCACAGGGCTTTTGCCATGCCGTGCAGCCGCGGTATTTCCGGACACTCAGGATCGACCTGCGGCAACCTGCCAGAAAAGCGCGCCAGTATCTTGAATTGCGGCCAGGTACAGTCGTCAATGTCGTTGGCTGCCTTCCAGCTGCGCCAGCATGCGCGCGCCTCGTCAGCGGGCAGCAGCGTAGCTTTGATCAGCTGATCCGTATTGGGGTCAGGCCATGCCTGGCGGGCAAACCGCAAACTTAGCCGGTTCCTGAGGCTGCTCACGCACCATGGTCTTTCAATTTGCGCTTCTGTTGCAGCGCCCGGCGGGCCACCTCGAGGACAAACGGGCTCATCTTGGAGTCAGGCGTGGCCGTCGTTCGCGAACCAAGGGTACCGGGACGGATCCTGCGCCGCATGACAGTCTCGGGAATGACCTTCTCGACCGCATGCGCGTGGCGCGTTTTGCGAAACCAATCGACCAGGTGGGCGTTCTTCAGCTGCTCGTCAAACCTGAACTCCTCTGCGACCAGCCACTTCCGCCGAACCAGAAGACAGCCGCCCAGATACCCCGGTTCGCCGCCCTTGACGTACTTGAGTGTCTTGAACCGTTCCGGTGCAATGGATGGACATTCAAATGTCGAAAAATATCCCACAACAATATCCACTTCCGGCTGCTCCAGCAGGACTTGCTTCTGCAGCGCAGTTTTCTCCGGCATCCACAAATCGTCGGCATCCAGAATGGCGATGGCATCCCCCTCACCGGCCGCGATGCCGGTATTCAACGCACTCGGCAGGCCACGGTTCTCAGTCCTTATCAGCTTCAGGTCCAGAGGATGGGATGATGCGATCTCAGCCGTCGCGTCCGTGGAACCATCGTCAACCACTATGACCTCATCCGGCAAAACAGTCTGCGCAGCAATGCTGTCCAGTGTCTCTGCCAGAGTATCTGCGGCATTCCATGCCGGAACCACTGCCTGGATCTTCATGGTCTAGAGCTCTATGAGGTTAAATTGATACATTTGACCGCGGCGATTTTGGTCGCTGGCTAGGCGGATCGCACGCCGTGGTGCGGCGCCACCACAAGTGCGATCCAACGACGCCGGAGGGCAAAATCGCCCGGCCCTTGTAGCAGACATTTCAATATTTCCGTTTCCATCAGGGTGGGGAAAATCGGTCCATCGTCGTTGTTGCGCCGCTTGCCCGATGCTCCGCATCGCGCTGCGCAACGCGCCTAGCCGAATGAACCGATTTTCCGCCATCAAATGTACCAATTTAACCTCATAGCGCTCTAAAACCCCACCACTTCACGAAATGGCGTGAGGGGCGCAGTTATCCCGGCTGCCTTGCGCCGCTTCAAGGAACTCATCAGCGCACGCTGAAAGTCACGCTTCTCTTCCGGGGTCAGGCGAGTCGTCATGGAGTGATCATGGCGGCGGTAGTACAACGTGATCTCGTTCATGATCGTGAATGGAATGCACGCTTCCCTGATGCGCAGCATCAGGTCCACATCTTCAGAATACAAAAAATCCTCGTCAAAAAACCCGACCCTGTCAAAAACTTCGCGCTTGTAGACGGAGGCCCCGAGATGAACATGGAACAGTTCCTCGGTTCTGGCATCTTCAGCAGGCTCGAGCCCGTTTTCGATCTGCTTGTCAAAGTACAGCACAAATCCGGACGCCATCATGATCTCGGGCTTGGCGGCCAGACGATCAACCTGTTTCTGCAGCTTGTGTTCCGGCCACAGGTCATCGCTGTCCAGAAACGCCACGATGTCACCGGTTGCCTGTCGCAGACCGACATTGCGCGCCGGCCCGGGGCCTTTCCGGGGCCCGTCATGGACAATTATCCTGTTGTCCGATGCAGCCATGCCGGACACGATTGAAGGTGTTGAATCAGTCGACCCGTCATCAATCACATGAATTTCCGAAACCGGAACCGCTTGCTTGTAGATTGAGTTTATCGCATCTGCGATATAGCGTTCGCCATTTCTGACCGGCATGATTACGCTGATTGACGGAGTCTCGTCATTTGCCATCCAATGTCTCCAAAACAGCCGGAAAGTTAAGCATGTTCGATACAGGTTTGCCGGAAGAAGCCATTCGCCCGACGACGGTAGTACAGGCTGACTTTCATTGGTTCAAGCATTTTGCGGGATACATCAATGACTGACGAGGATGGTGCGGAAAACAGACGCGACCTGAGTGATCCAGCTCGCCTGCCGCAGCACGTGAGAAAAAATCTCAAATGGTTCTATGAGCTCCACTATTGGAAAACCCTCATTACAGAGACGCCTGCGGCGGCCAGCAACGATCATTTTGAGCGGTGTTACACGGAGCTGTTTGGCATAGACCGGGCCAGCTATGCCGGGCAGCGTTTGCTTGACGTCGGCTGCGGGCCGCTCAACTCGCTTGACTGGGCTGATGACGCAGCCGACTGCGTCGGCGTCGACCCGCTTGCAGACAAATACGCAGCGCTCGGTGAGCCCAGCAAACACATGCGGGTTCATGCCTGCACGGCGGAAGAGTTGCCGTTTGACGATGCAAGCTTTGACACAGTGTCATCATTCAACTCGCTGGATCATGTCGATGATTACCAAAAGGCACTGTCCGAAATGCGGCGTGTCTGCCGTCCGGGCGGCAACCTGTTGCTGATTGTGGAGGTCAACCACGCGCCCACCATGACGGAACCACACACCATCACCCCGGACGTGGCAGACAATTTGCCGGGGTTCAGTGTGGCGAAGAAATTTGTCGTGCAACCCAGCGAGCAGCACAGCATCTATGAGAGTGTGCATAACGGGGTCCCGCAAACGGATCCTCGGCAACAAGGCGTCCTGTGTGTCCATCTGGTTCGTGACCGGGCCGCCGGATAACTGGGCTGCGGTGTTGATCAGTAACCGATGAAATCGCGCATGGGCGGCAAGTCCTGTGTGGTCCCGCTGGCTTTGCGCCGTTTCAGCGAGTTGAAAAGCGCCTTCTGGTAGTCGCGTTTGTGAGCAGCTGTTTGAACCGCTGTCATCGAGTCAGGATGCTTGCGATAATGCAAGGTTATCCTGTCCAGGATCGAGTACTTCATGCCCGCCTCGCGAAACCGCATCATGAAATCCAGGTCTTCCGCACAGACAAGCTGATCCGAGAAGTGTCCAATCTGGGCAAACACCTCGGCCTTGAACAGGCACGGGCCCAACGTCCAGGACAGTTCGCGACCATCGTCGTCAGCCTCCCGCAAATCGCCGGGCTCGATGTGAAACAGTTGTTGCAACCCGCCAACCATGCTCACGTCCGGCTTGGCCGTCAGCCGGGCCAGTTGCCGTTCCAGCTTGTCGCCGGGCCACAAATCATCGCAATCCAGGAAGGCAATGACATCTCCGCGCGCCGTCGCCAGGCCAACATTGCGCGCCGGTCCCGGGCCGCGCTGCGGCCCACGGTGCAAGTAGATCCTGCTGTCCTTGTCGGCAAGGCCTGAGACTATGTCAGCCGTGTTGTCGGTCGAGCCATCGTCGATCACGTGCAGTTCTATGACGGGGACGGTCTGAGCGAACACAGAGCCTATCGCGTCATCGATGAACCTGGCCCCGTTCAGGGCCGGCATGATGACGCTGACCGCCGGCTGGTCATCTACCCCCAATTGTGCTGCCTCATGAACGTTTCGAGTGTGCTCAGACCCTCCAGCGGATCGTTGCCCACGAGCAGCCTGTAGGTCGGCAGGTTCCTCGCTAGCGAGCTGCACTGCTCAAGGGTTTCCGGCATGGCCGTGCGCAGGATGTTCATCGTTGATGGCGCCAGTGCTGCAACGGTCGCCACCTTTGAAAATGTTTCAATCCGGCTGCTTCGCTCTCCGGTGAGCTCGAGCGAGAAGATCGCCTGTATCGGCAGTGAGCGAACAAATTTGCCGCCGGCATTGACGGACAGGGGGATCAATGCCTTTTCTCCGGGCACCCGCGCCGGGTTCAGCGCCTTGTCGGCCTGCTCGGCAAACATGCCTTCGGCCATGCCGGTCAGTTTCATCACGTCGAAAATCGGAAAGCTTACCGGATCGGGCGGCGCGCTGAACAACACGAAGTCGTCACCCGTAGTCTGCCAGCCCCGGGAGATAGCGGCCGCAGTCATGGTTGACTTGCCGCTTCCGCCGGCGCCTGCAAGCAGCACGCCCTTGCCTCCAAAGCCAATTGCCGCACCGTGCACCATGGCCTGGTCAGCCCGGACGCTGGCCCAGTGAATGAAATGCCGCAGCGGGGAACCGGCTTCCCAGTATGGCAGGCCGTTGTCGCTGCGCAACCAGTACAGCCCGGTCATCGAATTCAGGTCAAACAGATGCCAGATGCCTCTGGCGTCATCCGACGACAACGCCAGACCGTCGCGTGGGCGCCAGCACACGCGCTGATGATCCTCCTTGCACTCTTCCGGAAACGGCCAGTGGTCCGGCGGCGGCGCCAGGTCCAACCTGTCGGCGACAAGCACGTACACGACCGTGCTCGGCATTCCCTCATCGCCGTCGGCTGCCAGATGCTCCAGCACAGGGCACACGATCGATTGCGCATGACCTGCAATGAAACGCACGGCGATCGCCACCGCGCCAAACTTGAAAATCCGTTGTTGCCCGCCGCGCGCGTGCCACAAGGTCTCCGCATCTGCGACATTGTCTCTTATGAACCGCTCTATGGACAAAGCCTGATCCACCGTGTCCGACGCTCCTTCAGCGGTGCTGGCGGATGACCTCAATCCTCGGCCTTTCGCCGTACCGGCCAGCCATGGTCCGGGTCAGAATCATGGACCGGATCAAGCATGATGAGTTCCTGCAGATCACTGTGCACTTCAAGATTGGGTACTTCAAACCTGGTTTTTTCTTCCAGAGGAAGTTGCTCCGATTCCGTCACCTCAAGTTCTATCAGCAACTTTTCCTGCTTGAGTATCTTCAGGAACGCCTCTGCCATCTCGCGCATATCATGATCACCGGGCAGGTAGCGCCGTTCAAGTTCCGCAACCAGCTCGTCTACCGAGCTCGGCCTGGCGAGCTGCTGCCAGATGACCAGCGCACTGCCGCTCAACCCGTAGTATTTGCCGGTGTCAAAGTTGACCGCGACCATTTCCCCACCGAAATCTTCAAAGGAAAGACCCACCGGGTTAAGATAAAACAGCTTCATTTTGATTGTTCAAACCCCTCAATACGGATCCGCCGTCAGACTGTCCGTTGCCGAGGCTATCGATACAACCCGGCCGCGCAAGCAGTCAACAGTTAGGGTCCGGCTTGGTCGTCCGTCCAGATAGCCTCCAGCGCCGGCAGCAATGTCCTGCTGTCCTGACCCCGTAAATCATCAAGCCTGGACATGATGTCCCGGAACTGCGGCAGTTTCTGCGTCAGATCCTTGGAGTTCATGTATCTGACCAGCCCGATAAGATGCCCCGACACCTTCCGTGCCTTGACCGGGTCCGCCTCATGTGCCGGCAGCACATTGCAGATGTAGTCTTCGATCTTTCGGGTTGCGCGCTGCTTCAGCCTGGCCGGCAACACCTGGCTGCGGTAGTGGTCGGGTTCCTGCAGCGAATGCACCAGCACAGCGCTCAAAGACGCTTCACATTCTTCCACCAGTGCGGTCAGCAGTTCCGGCAGGGACAGGATGTTCAAGGCAGAGACCGTAACCCCAAACGTAATGTCTGCCTTCGGGCACGCCCGCCTCAGCTTGCTGACATTGCCGACAAACTCGTCCCAGTTGAAACCGTTGCGGACCAGCGCGCCTTCGTCAAAGGCCGCATCGACGCTTGCGGAAACGGTCAGTTTGTCGAACCTTGACCACAGGTCGAAAATCGATTTTCCGGCAAAACTGGTTTTTGACAGGTTGGTATTGTAGCGCAGCGAGACGTCGGTCCGCCCACGCGCAACGAGCAGTTCCAGCAATGCATAATGTTCCTCCATAATCAAAGGTTCGCCACCGGCGAAATACAGCTCCTCAAGCTGGTCGATGCCGTTGCCGATCTGCTCAACGACCTGATCGATCTTCCTGAAGCTCCTGATCTCGGCAGTGTCGCCTGCAGTCATGCCGAGCGCCTTCGCGTCCCGGAACCAGCTGGAACTCGAACCATGCCAGCAGCTGCGACAGCTGAAATTGCACAGGTTGGAAAACCGCAGATCCAGCACGACCGGAAACTCAGGTGCAATGGCAGCAAGCCTGGTAGAGCCTGCACTCAGCTTTTCGTGCCAGTTGGAATACCAGCCTTGCGACCACAACCGCATACTGGTTCCTTCCCGCTTCTCACGATCAAGGCATTTCCAGCACGCCTGCAACGGTCTGCCAGCTATGAACGCGGCGCGAATGTCGGCCAGCTTGTCACCGGTCCATGCTTGGTTCAGCGTGACGTTCTCAAGGTCGCCGATGTCTCCGTCAAACTCACAGCACGGCGCAATTTTCCCATCCGTGGAAACATAGCTGTTGATCCACGGCAGGAGGCAGAACCCGTCAGGTAAAGTATCCTCACTGTCGGACATCAAACCTCTCTTCTGTCAATCAACAAACTGTGCCGTAACAACTCATCTTGTCTGGTTCCGGCAGGGCGAAGTTTACTGTACTGTGATTGATCAGACGGGGCGACATAATTGCGATGGGGCGATCAGTGGCGGCAACATCCCAAAATTATCGAAGCGAAAGCCGCGATTGCAGATTCTCGCCGGTCCTGTATGGGTGGGGCCAGGTTTTTCCGCAACCGGTCGTCAGGTCCGGGACACTGAAATAGAGCAGATGGCAAACTCATTTACCATTCTCATGCCGTACTATATGGACCTGGAACCGGCCAGGTCCCTGTTGCGGCAGATCGACAGCTTGTACCGGACCAGGGTCACGGGCGTGGTGATTGTGGATGATGGATCGCCTGAAGCGGAGCTTGATCCGCCGGCCCTGTCCGGCCTGAACTTTCCGGTTCACATTGTCCGGCTCAAACGCAATGTCGGCCACCAGATGGCCTTGTCTGCCGGGTTGGCCTACATGGTCAAGCAGGACATGCAGGACCGCGTTGTCGTCATGGACAGCGATGGTGAAGATATGCCTGAGCATATCGAAGAGCTTTTGAAGGAGGCCGGCAAAGGCGCCCAGGTTGTCGTGGCACGGCGCAGCCAGCGCAGCGAAGGTGTCAGGTTTTCAATCGGCTACCAGGTCTACAAGTTCCTGTTCTGGTTGCTGACCGGGCTCACCATCGATTTCGGGAATTTTTGTGTGTTGGAAAGAGCTGCCGTGAAGCGCCTGGTGAACTACTCTGAAACCGGCATTCATTTCCCGGCAACGGTGATCAAGACCGGCCTGAAGCTGACCAGGGTGGCAATTCCGCGTGGCCGCAGAACAGGCGGCCGGTCTCATCTGGGGTTTTCCGGTCTGGTGATGCACGGCATGAACGCCATCAAGGTGTTCTCCAGCCACGCACTTTCGCGGACAATCATATTCGCCACCGGACTGGTGATCGCGCTGACCGGAACCATTGTCACGGCGGGCTTTATCAAGTTCATGGGATTTGCGTCACCGGGCTGGCTGACCTCGATAGTAGGTTTTTCCATTGCCACCATCCTGCAGACACTCATATTGCTGATGGTCATGCTGATGGCGCTCGACAACCGGACATTTTCCACCTTCGGGCCGCAGGGCGACTATGCGGATCTGATTGAAAGTGTAATGCGTGTGGAACCGGCACACCCGGCACGGCGAGCTGCTGAATGACACCGACATCCTTAGTGGGAAGCACTTTCGCAAGGCATGTTGCAGTGGGGCTGGTCGCCACCTTGACCAACTACGCCACCCTCATGGGCCTGCTGTGGATGTTTGCTAAGCCGCACATTTTCTGGTCGGCCCTTGTCGCCAATCTGACCGGCATTGTTGTTGCGTTTGCCGGCAACTATCTCTGGGTGCATCAGTCCAGCCGCACGCTTTCAACATCACTGGTGCTGTTCATTGCCGCCTACACGATGGTCGCGCTTGCAGGCTCTGCGGCGCTGGCCGGGTTTTATCGCTATGTTCTCGCCAACGTCACAATCGGTTTCCTGATCGTCACGGCAATAACCGCCATCATCACCTATTACATCAACAGGAAACTGGTTTTCTCCGTTCGCCCGCAGGTTCAGCAGGAGATCGATGCGACATTCCCGCAGCCCTGAAAACGGCAATCCCTTGATTGCGGCATCGCACACCGACAGGGTGCTGTGCGGTGTCTACTACGCAATTGTGCTGCTGATGGTGTGGCATTTCGGGCTGGGCGAGCGTCCGCTGTGGTTCGACGAGCTATTGCAGTTTGCCATCGGCGCCCAGGAGTCCACGCTTGCTGCGCTGCTCCTGATTCACGACACCACAGACGGCATCAATCATGGTCAGACCGGCGTCTATCTACTGCTTGATTACTGGTTGCTGGAGGTTTTCGGGGCCAACATCACCGCGCTGCGCTTGCCGAGTATTCTGGCCTTCGCCTTCCTGTTGCATGCATCCCGTGTGTTGCTGAAGAGCCAGAACGTCGGCTGGATCGGGCAATTCCTGTGCCTGGCCGCCATCGCCGGTCAATTCGACCTGATGCGCCTGGTTGCCAATGCGCGGCCGTTCCTGCCGCTGGCGGCGGCATCCGTCGGCGTGTTTGCCTACTACGCTTTGGCCGTTGAGGACCGCAAAAGACTGCCCAACCGGTTGCTGGGCTATGCTGCCATCCTCGGCGGTGCGGCCATTCACCCGTTCTTCTCGATTTACTGGGCCGCGGCGTTTTGGTTCTGGTATCTTGTCGCGGCATACCGGGACCAGCTCCGGATCGGCATTGCCTCGGCAATGAATTTTGTAAACTTCAGGCTGAGCCTGGCGGGGTTCATTCTGTTCTTCGCAATTGCCTTCGCCACCTGGCTGCCCCGCCATCCCAGCCTTGGCCGGAACCCGTTCCAGTACAATTCTGCCGCGTCGCTGCCGTATGAGTTCCTGGCCGGCAGCCATTTCCAGTTCGTCTGGCTGGCGGGCTTCGCCGTCGCCGCTTATGTCGCCATGATCCTGGTCCTGTGGGCGAATCCGAAACTGCGTCCCGCGTCGGTTGTTTCAGAAACCCTATTCCCGTTGCACGCGGTCGTGCCGGCTGCGCTTGTCATGACTGCCTTGTCACTGTCATTCCTGCTGGCGGTCATATGCTACGCAAGCGGCTACTGGATCGTCGATTGGCAGTGGACCGGTTCCACCGCGCTTGTGCCCGTGGCCACGATCTGGCTGTTTGCCGAGCTCAGCCGGGCACTCTCTGTGCACTCGCGCTCTGCCGCAATGGCGGTCTCCTGCCTGGCGGTCTGTGTCTTGCTGATCGGCTCCCTGTTCTCGGTGCAAAGGTTCAACGCAATTGCGGACTTGCCGATCGGGCCCGACTATTCCCAGCGCACCAATCAATTGGCGGCCATTGACCCGGCTGCAATGCCGGTCCCCACCAACTGCCTGGCTCATCTGGAGACGTCCGACTGGATCCCGACGGCAAATGCAAATCTGCAGCTCGGCGGCCCGGTCTGGCCGATGTTCAAGGACTACTACGCCAAGTGCGCCTGGTAGGCCTGCGACAGGCTGCAACGCCTGATGTTGCGCAGAACACACTTGGCCAAGTCAACTTCGGTTGTCAGAAAAACAAAAAGCGTCTCCGGGACGCTTTTGAAGTCTGCCGCCATTCGTGCGATTTTGGAGCGGGCGATGAGATTCGAACTCACGACCCCAACCTTGGCAAGGTTGTGCTCTACCCCTGAGCTACGCCCGCGTCCATGGGGCTCAAGGCGACAAACAAGGTCGCCGCAAGCGCCGCTATATTGCGCAAGCCGGAACTAAATGCAATAGCACATCGCAGACAAAATAGATTCTTCTTCCCTGCCTGTCACCGGAGCTTCCATGTCCACCACATCCGACCAGCTGCTTCAGCATCTTGAAGACCTCAGCATCAAGACATCCACGACCCAGCACGAGGCCGTGTTCACCGTTGAACAGGCCCGCGCCCTGCGCGGCGAGATTCCGGGCGGGCACTGCAAGAACCTGTTTCTGAAAGACAAGAAGGGCGCGCTCTGGCTGGTGGTCTGCCTGGAAGATGCAATCATTGATCTCAAGGCCCTGCCGTCGGTCATCGGCGCAGCACGGATCTCGTTCGGCAAGGCTGAACTGCTGCGCGAGGTGCTGGGCGTGGAGCCGGGTTCCGTGACGCCGTTCGCGCTGATCAACGACAAAGACCATAGGGTCAACGTTGTTCTCGACGAGAAAATGATGCGGGAGGACGTGGTCAGCTACCACCCGCTGGTCAACACCGCCACCATCACGCTGACACCGGCTGACCTTCTGAAGTTCATTTCCGCATGTGGTCATGAGCCCCAGATAACGAAGCTTTATGACTAGATGGATTTTCGGGTTCAATTGAACTCGTGTTGCTCTACATTCACGGTTGATTTGCAAAATGCCCGCCGCGAGACCATGTTAACCGGATCACTTTCGCGGCTGCACCCAGGAAGACAAAAATGACCAACCAGACATTTTCGATGGGAACATCGTTCAACACCAGCGGCACCGCTGCCGCGCCGGAAACCGGCGCCCCGGCGGCTCAACTGATCAAGGACTCCAACACCGCCAGCTTCATGAGCGATGTCATCGAGGCATCGAAGTCGGTCCCCGTGCTGGTCGATTTCTGGGCGCCGTGGTGCGGGCCGTGCAAACAGCTCGGACCGCTGCTGGAGAAGATCGTCACCGAGGCCGGCGGCAAGATACGCCTGGTCAAGGTCGACATTGACCAGAACCAGCAGCTGGCGCAGCAGATGCGCATCCAGTCGATACCGGCCGTGTTCGCCTTTGTCGATGGGCAGCCGGTCGACGGTTTCATGGGCGCCCTGCCCGAATCTGAAATCAGGACCTTCATCGACAAGATCGTCTCCAGCCACGGCGGCCAGGCCGAGCAGGTGGAACAGTTGCTGGACGCTGCTGAAACAGCGATGGAGACCGACGCAGTCGAACAGGCCATGGCAATGTTCGCACAGGTGCTGCAGCTGGAGCCTGAGAACGGCCGCGCCATTGCCGGCATGGCCAAGGCGCACATAGCGCTGGACGATCTCGACAGTGCCCGTGAATTGCTGTCGGTGATCCCGCCAGCGCTGGCCAATGACGCACATGTCTCCGGGGCCATCGCCGCGCTGACCGTGGCCGAAACACCGGTTGACGATGGCGAGATCAGCCGCCTGAGCGAAGCCGTCGCTGCCGATGAAACCGATTACCAGTCTCGCCTCGACCTGTCGGTTGCCCTGAACGCAGCGGGCCAGGAGGAAGCCGCGCTCGACAATCTGATGTGGCTGATCGAAAAAGACCGGTCGTGGAACGACGATGCCGCGCGCAAGCAGCTGCTGGTGTTTTTTGAAGCCTGGGGCCCGACCCACGAATTGACACTTTCGGGCCGTAGGCGGTTGTCGTCGATATTGTTCGCCTAGGTCATGAACACATGAATAGGTTCAAGAGGTGATGGGTTTGAAAACCAACGACGAGCGCTACCAATCAGCCGCAGATCTGCCGGAAACGCTGCCGATTTTTCCGCTGCCGGGTGCCTTGCTGCTGCCCGGCGGTGATTTGCCTTTGAACATATTCGAGCCGAGGTACCTGGAAATGGTGTCCACGGCGCTGGCCGGAAATCGCCTGATCGGCATGATCCAGCCGCGCAACATGGAGACCGAACGCGATCTGGATCCGGCCAGCACTGTGCCAGAATCCGAACTGTACGAGGTCGGCTGCGCCGGCAGGATTACCTCGTTCATGGAAGTCGAGAACAATCAGGTGCAGATCATCCTGACGGGGATCTGCCGCTTCAAGATTGCCAGGGAAATGCCGTCGCAGAGCCCGTTTCGCATCGTGCGGGCTGATTACGACGAGTTCCTGGTGGACCTGACCGATGAAAACGAAACCATCGGCGAGGACCGCGATCGCCTGCTCGACAGCCTGAGGCGGTTTCTGGATGCCAGGTCCATGCAGGCAGACTGGGACGAGATTCGCGAAGTCTCGACCTCCACACTGATCAACACGCTGTCCATGATCGGTTCGTTCACGGCTGGTGAAAAACAGGCGCTGCTGGAAGCGCCGAACCTGAAACAGCGCACCCGGACGCTGATGGCCCTGGCAGACATGTCGACCGGGCCGGACGGCGGCGAGCGGGTCGTGCAATGACCGGCGGTGCCGAGACCAAGCCTCGGGCCGGAACGGACAGCGACCGCCAGAGCTATCGGCGCGCCAGCGGGCAGCTGCTGGAAATGCTGGTATGTCCGCTCACCCATGCAACGCTGAAGTATGATGTCGAGACCCAAGAACTGATTTCACAACGCGCCCGGCTGGCCTATCCGATCCGCGACGGCATCCCGATCATGCTGGTGGAGGAGGCACGGGTTCTCGATGACTGAAGCTGGCAACGGGAATGCCCAGGTCTGGGTGGAGGAAATCCGTCTGACCGACGCCGGGCGATCACTGCATGTCACGTTCGACAACGGTCAGAAACACGAGTTGTCGGCCGAATATCTCCGCGTCGAAAGCCCAAGTGCCGAAGTGCAGGGCCACAGCGCGGACCAGAAAACCTGTGTCGGCGGCAAGAAAACCGTAGCCATCATAAAGATCGACCCGGTCGGCAACTATGCTGTCCGGCTGACGTTCGACGACATGCATTCGACCGGCATATTCAGCTGGGACTATCTGTTGAGGCTTGCCAGGGACCGCGACGTTATCTGGCCGACATACCTGCAGCGGCTGGAATCTGAAGGCAAGTCCCGCGAGTGACGCTTCCACAATCGGTTCCGGGTCCAGACCCTAATCCGGTTCGCCGCGCAGCAGGCGCGGTTGCCTGCCGGCCAGGCCGGCTGCCTGGTCCATGAAGAATGCCTTTAACGGCGGCAACCGGTCGACAAGCTGCAATCCCGCCTGCCTCAGGGTCGCCAGCGGCAATGCCGAATTTGAGAACAACCGGTTCAGCCCGTCACAGGCTGCAGCCACCATGATCGTATCGGCGCGGCGCCATTGCTCGTACGCTTTCAGGCAGCTTTGACCGCCCGGGTCCATGCCGCGCCTGACATGATCGCCAAGGCAGTCGCTCAAGGCAGCGATGTCGCGCAGTCCCAGGTTAAAGCCCAGCCCTGCTATCGGGTGAATGACATGTGCCGCATCTCCGATCAGCGCCAGCCTGGGCCCGATGAACGTCTTGGCAATCTGAACAGACAGCGGCCAGGCCGCATATCCGGTGGCCAGCTTCACCTCTCCGAGATGGCTGCCGAACCTGCGCTTGAACGCATCCATGAATTCCGGCTCCGGCAGCTGCATCAGCCGATCCGCTTCCGCTGTCTGTTCGGTCCAGACAATGGAGGACCTGTTGCCGCTCAACGGCAGGATCGCAAACGGACCGGCCTCACGGAAATGTTCTTCCGCCCGGCCGTGATGAGGCAGTTCGTGTTCAACCGTCATGGCAATGCCGGACTGGTCGTAGTCCCATCGCACTGTTTCGATGTTGGCGGCCCGGCGGGCCATTGAGTGTCGGCCGTCCGCAGCGATGATAAGAGGCGCGGTCAGTCTGCGCCCGTCCGTCGTGGTGACGCACGCCACAGACGAGTTGAAGTCAAACGCCTCGACCGCGGTGTTTCCCATGAAGGTGATGTTTTCAGCCTGCTGAACCTGTGCAATCAGGGCGGCCAGCAGGGCGGCATTTTCAACCATCCACGCCGACGCCGAGCCGGCCTCACCTGCCTCAAGAAAGCTCAGCAGCGCCGGACGGTTGCCGGCAGCATTCCTGCCGTCCGTTACGATGATCTTCTCAAACGCCTGCGCTTGGTCCGCCAGCGCATCCCAGACACCAAGTGTCTGCAGCATGGTGCGCGAACTCTTGGTGATTGCCGAACCGCGCTGGTCGGCGCCCGCGTCTCGCGCGCCGAGATCCGGACCGGCATCCACAATCAGGGTCCTCAGGGGTATGGACAAACAATCCCCCGACAGGGCAAGACCACAGGTCAGTCCGGCAAGACCCCCGCCGACAATGATGGCGTCATATGGCTGTTGTGAATTCACGCTGTGCCTTTCAAGTCCTTAAGGTCCGGCCCCGGCGGCTTTGCAGAAAGAATGTTGAATGTCCGAATACGATGAAGTGGTTGCCAGTTTCAATCTTGAACGGCTGGATGACAACCGGTTCCGTAGCCGCAGCCCGCAGTTTGGCTGGCGACGGATTTATGGCGGGCTGACATTGTCTCACGGCCTGAGGGCCGCCCAGTTGACCGTCGACGATCCGAAGCGGCAGCCGCATTCCGTGCACGGCTACTTCATCAGGCCGGGCATGCTGGGCGAACCGCTGGAGTTGCAGGTGGAACGCTTGCTGGACGGCCGCTCTATCGTCAATCGCCGGGTCACCATCACGCAGGGCGGAAAAGCCGTGTTTTGCCTGCAGGCGTCGTTTCGAAAGCCTGCGTCCGGCCTGACGCACCAGCCATCGATGCCGGATGCGGACCCACCGGAAAACCTGCCGGACGAAACCCGGATTGCCGAACTTTACGCAGCGGACCTGTCGACCAGCACACTGAGCTACCTGGCGCGCAAAAGGGTGGTCGACCTGCGGCGGGTCATCCTCCTGC
>JBCCVY010000030.1:0-16276 GCA_039194725.1 Pseudomonadota bacterium | reverse complement strand
TTCTGCGGGCGGCGAACCTGATGAACGGCGCCAGGATAACCGACAGGCTTATCGAATTTGCCCGTGTCCTGACCGGTTGGCTGCCGGGTGGCCTGGGTCATGTGAATGTTGCTGTATCGATGCTGTTTGCCGGGATTTCCGGATCGTCGACGGCAGACGCTGCCGGATGCGGCAAGATCCTCATTCCAGCCATGACCCGGCAGGGATTTGACCCTAGGTTTTGTGTCGCCATAACCGCCTGTTCCTCGGTCATGGGCGTGATCATCCCGCCCAGCATCCTGATGATCGTCTGGGGCGGCGTGATGTCGATCTCGGTCGGTGCGCTGTTTCTGGCCGGCGCCATACCGGGATTGATGATTGCCGCAGCCCTGATGTCGGCCGTTTACGGCTATGCCAAGGTGTATGACTATCCGACCGCCGGAAAACCGTCCCGGGCTGAGTTCTGGCGGGCGCTGAAGGGCGCAGGACTGGCCTTGCTCACGCCGCTGTTCGTCATTGGCGGCATCGTGGGTGGCGTCGTTACGCCGACCGAAAGCGCCATCATTGCCGCGTTCTATTCGTTCTTCCTGGGTGCTGTCGTGTATCGCACCATATCTTTGCGCGATACGGTCGGCATTCTCTTCGAGACCGGCCGGTTCGCCTCGATTTCGCTGTTCGCAATCGGAACCGCATCGGTTTTCGGCTGGATGCTGGCATTCTACAACGTGCCGCGCCTGATGGTTGGCGTGATGACCGGGCTTGAGTTCGGCCAGGTCGGAACCGCGTTGGTCATTGCAGCATTCTTCCTGCTGTTCGGTCTGTTCATCGACGCCATTCCGGCGATCATCATACTGGGCACGGTGCTGTATCCGGTGGCGTCCGCGGCCGACATTCATCCGGTGGTTTTTGCCATCATCGGCATTGTGTCACTGGCGTTTGGCCTGGTGACCCCGCCGTACGGCCTGTGCCTGCTGATTTCTGCGTCCATAGCCGGCCTCAATGTGGTCAACGTGCTGCGGGACGTGACCATCATTCTCATGCCGATGCTTCTCATTCTGCTGCTCATCATCCTGTTTCCGGAGATGGCGCTCTGGCTGCCCAGGATGCTGATGCCCGGATTCAACTAATTGGCCTTGAGGCACCAGCAACGAATTTCAACAGGAGAATCCAATGCTTTTAAAAGACAAGACCGTGATTGTAACCGGCGGCGGACGCGATATCGGCCGGGCCTGTGTCATGCGACTGGCACAGGAAGGCGCCAAGGTCGCCATCAATTACTATGCCAGCGGCGATGGCGCGCAATCCGCGGTCGATGAGATCACGGCCGCCGGCGGTGCGGCATTTGCCCTGCGCGGGGACCTGACGGACAACGCCGATGTCGCCAACCTGGTTGACAGAACCAGGGCCGAGTTTGGCGATGACATTCACGGGCTGATCCATGTCACCGGCGGCCTGGTTGCCCGCAAGAAGGTGGACGAAATGGATGAAGCGCACTGGAACCGCGTCATGGACCTCAACACCACCAGCTACTTCCGGATGATAAAGGCTGTCGAGCCGTTTATGTCCGACGGCAGTTCCGTGGTTGGTTTTGCATCCCAGGCCGGGCGCGACGGTGGTGGGCCGGGCGCGGTTGCCTATGCCGCATCAAAAGGTGCGGCCATGAGCATGACTCGGGGGTTTGCAAAAGAACTGGGGCCGCGGATCAGGGTGAACGCCATCTGCCCCGGCATGATCGACACCGACTTCCATAACATCTTCACCAAGCCGGAAGTGCGCGCTCATGTTGCCAACATCACACCGATGAAGCGCGAGGGCACGTCTGAGGACACGGCCAACCTGGCCGTGTTCCTTATGACGGACCAGTCGGCCTTCATGACCGGCACATGCGTCGACATCAACGGCGGTGTGCTGTTCTCCTGACAGTCAGTCCACGCAACTGAACGGCTTGCATCACGGGGAAACCAACGCTCCGTGGTGCTGGATCACCTTGGCTGCGCATCGCCGGCCTGCCGCCACGGACTTGGCAAGGTCGCCAGTCGTCAGGAATTCAGCCAGGAATGCACCATTGAAGGAATCGCCGGCGCCGGTGGTGTCGACAGGGTTGGCGATATGGTCGGTCCGGTACCGGGAAACCCCATTGTCGGACCTGACCACAATGTCTCCGGACCCGTCTTTCAGAACCACTGTATCAGCGCCGGCTGCTGCGTATCTGGCGAGCACGGCTTCGCTGGAAGCATCGCCGAAGGCTTTGCGCTCGTCGTCGCTACTTGGTAGCGCAAGGCTCGAAGCTCCGACCGCCAGCTGCATCAGGTGTTGCATCCGTTCCGGGCTTTGCCACAGGGCAGGGCGGATATTTGAATCAAAGGCGACTGTCTTGCCCTGCGACCGTGCACCGGCCAGGCAGTCAATAAGCGCCAAGGCATCGTCGTGCGGCAGAATGGCCAATGTGATGCCGGAAAAATAGATGGCGGACGCAGCTTCAATTGCCTCGGTGAGCTTCTGCCTGTCCGCAGCCAGCAAACGGGCAGCAGAGGTGTCCCGCCAGTAGCTGAAACTCCGTTCACCGTCCTGCAGGTGGATCATGTACAGGCCGGGTCGCCTGTTTTCCAGGCGTTGAACTGCGCTGCAATCAATGCCGGCACTTTCGATGAACCCGATCATCTGGCCGGAAACCACATCGGTTCCGACAGCCGACAGGAAGCAGGTCTTCCAGTCTTGGCCGAGACCCGCGTGCGCATACCACAGTGTGTTGAACACATCGCCTGCGAACGACTTGCGCAGCAATCCGTTTTCGGCCTGGGCCAGCTCGACCATGCACTCACCAATGCCGAGAAAGATTTTCCGCGGCATCGAAGGATCAGTCTTCGAAATATTCACTATGGGATTCTCTGGCCGCACTGAGCGTCTGGTCGAGCCTGCCAAGATGATGCCGTATCAGCTTGATGGCACCCGCCTCGTCGCGCTTCCTGAGAAGGTCGTAGATTTCAGCATGGTCTTCCCGGACCTCATCGAGTGCCGCCTGCGACGACAACTGGATCATGCACAACCTGTCGACATGTGCCTTGTTGCTGGCAATGGTTTCAAACGCGAAGGCTGCCTCGCCGGCGCGGCAGATCAGTTGATGAAACGCGTAGTCCAGATCGTGGAACTCATCGACGTTCATCTCGGCGACACATTGTTTCTGCCGGTTCAGGTTGTCTTCGAATGACACCGTGTCCAGATCGGTCTGTGAGGCACATGCCCGGCGAACCACCTCAACTTCCACGGCAGTGCGAACAAACCGGGAATTCAGAATGTGGCTTTGCGAGATTTTCCTGACCAGCGTCGCCTTTTGGGGCCGGATTTCCAGCAACCTCATATTGCCCAGCCGGATGAAGGCCTCTCGCACGGGCTGGCGTGAGGTATTGAACTGGCCTGCGATCTCCACTTCGGACATGCGGGTTCCCGGTTCCAGCTTCAAGCTGACGATGTCAGCATGAAGACGATCGAACACGTCATCGACGGTGGTGCGCCGGCCAATTTCATTTCCAAGTGCGTACATTAAAATCCTCGTTATTCAGCAAGTACCATACTAGGATAAATGTAGGTTTCAAAAGACATTTTAGCTATCGTGATCACGACATGGCTGGAGCAACGAGTGTTGCGGAGACTGAAAGGATCTGAAGGGCAATGCAACCAAGGCGCACTGAAATCGAGTTCGATGCCGAAGGCGCCATATTGCGCGGCTGGCACTACGTTCCGGACGGCGGCAGGGGATCGTTTCCCACAATCGTCATGGCACACGGGTTTTCGGCTGTCAAAGAACAGTATCTGGACGAATATGCAGCGGCATTTGCAGTGGCCGGACTCGCTGCCGTGGTGTTCGACCACCGCAATTTCGGGGCGAGCGAAGGCGAGCCCCGCCAGGAAGTCGATCCGATTCAGCAGATCCGGGACTATCGGAATGCAATTACCTATGCCTGCACCCTGCCGGACGTCGATGTCGAGCGCATCGGTGTGTGGGGAACCAGTTACAGTGGCGGTCATGTCCTGACAGTTGCGGCCCACGACAGGCGGGTCAAATGCGTTGTCAGCCAGGTGCCGGCTGTCAGCGGGCCGGAAGCTGCCCAGCGCAGGACAAGGCCGGACCGGATTCCAGGCGTTCTCGCCGCCCTGCAGGCAGACCGGGCAGACCGGTTCGAGGGCGCTCCGCCGAGGATGATAAAGGTGGTCACGGACGGTGACGGCGGACCTTGTGCACTGGCCGGTGACGAGTGCTGGGAGTTTTTTACAGGCAGCCGGTCGCGCGCGCCGGCGTGGGTAAACGAAGTTACCCTGCGATCCACCGAGATGGCCCGCGAATACGAGCCCGAAAGTTCCATCCACCGCATCAGCCCGACGCCGCTGTTGATGATCGTGGCCGACCGGGACCATGTAACTCCGACCGATCTGGCCCTCGCAGCGTATGAAAGAGCTCTGCAGCCCAAAAAACTGGTGGTGCTGAAGGGCGGGCACTTCGTTCCCTATGTGGAACAGTTCAGTGAATCCAGTGGCGCGGCAATCGACTGGTTTTGCGAACACCTGACAGGCCAGAACTGACAGTGTCGGCGAAGAAGTGTTGACCGGAGAGTTTTTCTCATCATCTGTTGAGCTTTGCTTCTCGGGAAATGCCTTGGTGACGCTTGTGGACCGGCGAATGCCGGTTTTTCGGATGGAAGATTTCTTTAAGGCAGACTAGAACACGATGGATCAGGGAGGCGTCTGCCCATGTTTTCCATTTTTCCGTCTGCGCGTCTGCGCCCATCGCCGTTTTTCGATGCCACCGTGGCCGAAGGCGTGACCAGTTTCACCACCTACAACCACATGCTGATGCCGACAGGCTACGGCCAGCCGGAAGAAGAGTACTGGCGCATCATCAATGGGGTTTCCATGTGGGATGTGTCGGTTGAACGCCAGGTGCAACTGCAGGGTCCGGATGCCGGCAGGCTGGCGCAGATCTTGTGCCCGCGGGACCTGAGCAAGTGTGTCGTGGGGCAAGGCAAATATGTGGCTGTGTGCAATCATGCCGGCACGGTGATCAATGACCCCATATTGCTCAAGCTGGATGAAGACCGCTATTGGCTGTCCATTGCAGACAGCAATATCTGGTTCTGGGCGGGCGCCATTGCGGCTGAGCGCGGGCTTGATGTTGAAGTCAGCGAACCGGATGTTTCGCCGCTGGCGATACAGGGGCCGAAGAGCGATGAAGTGGTGGCAGCCATGTTTGGCGACTGGGTGCGCGAGCTCAAATACTTCTGGTTCAGGGAAACCGAGATCGACGGCATTCCTGTTGCGGTCGCCAGGTCAGGCTGGTCCAAGCAGGGTGGCTTCGAGCTGTATCTGATGGACGGATCGAAAGGGACGCAGTTGTGGAAGCTGGTCAAGGAAGCCGGCAAGGCCTGGGACATCGGGCCGGGCAACCCCAACCACTGTGAGCGGGTGGAAAGCGGCCTTTTGTCATTCGGCGGAGACACCGACGAACACACCAACCCATATGAGATCCGCATGGGCCGGTACGTTGACCTCGATGTTCCCGATGAGGTTGTCGGAATCCAGGCGCTGCGCAGGATCAAGGCGGAAGGTCCCCGGCGCCATCAGCTTGGCGTCATGCTGGAAGGCAACGAGCCGGACCAGGTGGCATTCAACTGGTTCGACATCAATGCTGGCGGCAGGAAGATCGGCGACATGACAAACATCGCCTGGTCATACCGGTTGAAGAAGAATATCGGTTTTGCCTTGGTGAGCGTCGATGCCAAGCCCGGCGATGAGGTCACGGTGACCAAGAAGGGCACCGAGATTGCCGCCAAGCTGTGTGACCTGCCATTTATCTGATCGCGCCGGCGCCGGCTGGACGCTAAGTCTTGTCCTTGCGGCACGCGCGGCACAGGTCATCTGTTCGACCGGTGTCGTTCGGCTGAACTCACCTTGTCGGCTTGTTGTGAAGCGCGCGCCTTCATGGCTTTCGCCGCCTGGGTGTAACCGCCGTTCGCACCATCGATAAAATGCACATGAAGCGATTGCGCCAGGTCGAACAGCAGGCATGTCATCAAAGCCGCATCCGAGCGCCATGTGCCGTAATTCAGATCTCCTGCCTGAAAGCCCTGCTCGAGAAACGCCTCAATCTCGTCCGCTTGCCGGGCGGTCACATCGATTACCAGCCGCAGGGCGCCGTCGAATTTCCGGAAATCGGTGTTGGCTTTCAGCTCTTCGCGATATTTCGGGGCGTTGTACTCTGCGTATCTGCGATTGTAGCGTTCAGCCAGGCTCTGGAACAGGTAAGTCAACGTCGTCCAGGCCAGCGCACCATACCTGCCATATCTGCCACGCAACGCCTTGCGCTCCATGGACAGGCTGGCCGACGTGAGGCCTGCAAGCTTCAGGTTGCTGTTCTGCGCCGGCGCGCAATCATTGATCGGCCTGCCCAGAATGCCGGCCAATTTCCGGTTGATCTGGCTTGCAGTGACATGGTCGGCGGCAGTCTGCAGGATGATGGTCAACATGACGCCGTTGCGGGCCTGCAAGGGTTGCCAGCGGCATGACAGGCCTTCCAGATCAAGTGACCTGCCAGCGTCTTCCGCAGCCAGGCGCCAACCGTCCTCCGCGTCGTTCTTCAGCCACTTGTCAGCCAGTTCCAGACCACCTCCGGCAAACATGGCGAGGTGGTTGTTTCCCGCGAGCTGGAACTTTCTGACCTGCACGTCGGTTCCTGCGCCACGCAACTTGTGAACCGGTATGGCGGCCGCGCGCAGGGTCAGGCCGAACAGGCCCTCGCATTGATCCTGCAAGGCGCCAAGCCTGGTGCGTGCGGCCTTGGCCGCTGTGGGAGGAACGGCAACCACGCCGCCGTCGCCGCCAAACATGAACGGCACATCAACGCCGTCACAGCCATTGAGCACCGCCACGATGGAGGCGGCGCCGACCATGTTGACGGACTTGTACTCGCCACGCTCAATGGCGCCTGTGGAGTTGACCACATCAGAAATCAGGATGGTCCAGTCGTCTGGCAATGGCGTGAAGTCGAGCCCGTCGGATATGGTGTCGAAATCTTCAGATGGAGTGAGATCGCCATAGAATTTCTCGGTGTCAGACACGTGGTGTTCCTTCTCGCGGCATGTCCGGTCATGGCGCAATGTCAATTTGCACTCTATACAGGCCGGCTCATAGTCTGAATACATGCCGGTTCCTAGGGTCCTGACCCTGATCCGGGACAATGAAACGGTAACAGTGTGCGAATTGGTTTTTACGCAGCCATGAAGCCGCCAGATGACCCGGTGCCGTCAGGTGACCGGACGATGGCGCGGCAATTGACGAAGGCACTGCGGCTTGCCGGGCACCAGGTTGAACTGGTTTCGCGGCTAAAGTGCCGCTTACGAGAGCCGGGCATGCTGAAGAGTGTGGCTGAAGACGCGCTGCGCGAAGTCGATGCGATAACCGCACGCTGGCAGCGTCAGGGGACGCCTGACCTGATCATGACGTATCACGTCTACTACAAGTCACCAGACCTGATTGGAGCGCAACTGGCCAGGCAGTTTGATACGCCGTTCGTGACGGTTGAGGCGTCTTACGCGGGCAAGCGGGACCGGGACGAATGGGCGCCGGCGCAGGCACTGTCCTCGGCTGCCATCCGACAGGCTCAACTGAACATCTGCTTTACGGACAGGGATGCAGAAGGGGTGGCAAAACTGGCGAGACCTGAGGCGGTGGCCGTTTTGCCGCCATTTGCCGATTTTTCCAGACTGACTGCTAAGACTGAACCGGCAAAAACAGGTGCGACGGTAAAGCTGCTGGCCATTGCCATGATGTTGAAGGGCAACAAGCTGCAAAGTTTCAGACTGCTTGCCGAAGGGCTCCGAATGCTGGAGGCTCAACATTGGCAACTCACGATTGTTGGTGATGGCGCAATGCGTCAGGATGTCGAGGCCATGTTCAGCGGTCTCGACAAAGTGCGGTTTGTGGGCCAGGTGGACGCTGCCGGCGTCGCAGGTTATCTGGCAGACAGCGATGCACTGGTGTGGCCGGGCTACCGCGAGGCGTTCGGGCTGGCCTATCTTGAGGCACAAGGAGCAGGATTACCGGTGATCGCGATGCGCTCAGGCGGGGTTGCGGCCGTAGTGCTGGACGGTCAGACCGGCACGCTGGTTGAAGAGGGCAATGCGTCGCAGTTTGCCGCTGCTGTGGATGATTTGATTGAAAACCCCGGCCTGCGAGAGCGGATGGGAAAACGGGCACTGGAATTTGCACGCAAGGAGCGCGGCATGGAGGCAGCGTCCGCAAGGCTGGGGGAACTGTTGCAGAAAGCCATGAGCACATGAGCGCCGGCAAGCTTGAAGCCGAGCTGGGCAAATGGAGCGCAGCTGGCACGCGGCCGCAACTGTGGTGGCGGGACGACGATGCCGTTGCTGTGACACCCGAACTGGAGCGGCTGGCGCACATCACCGGCAATGCCAATGTTGAAGTTATGCTGGCGGTGATACCTGCACATGTGGACGAAAGACTGGCCGATTACCTGGCACAGCACAACCATCTGAAGCCGTGTCTGCACGGCTGGGCGCACAAGAACCATGCACCGGCAGGCGAGAAAAAGTGTGAACTCGGCCACCATCGTGAACTTGACGTGGTGCTGGGCGAGATCGCGGCAGGCCGGCAGCGGCTTTCCGACCTGTTCGGTTCGGACTTGATGCCCGTGCTAGTGCCGCCATGGAACCGCATGCGCGAAGACCTGGCAACAAGACTGTCCGAAGCCGGGATAAAGGCGTTTTCCACCTTTGCGCACAAGCGCTCGCATCCTGAGATACAGGTCAACACGCATGTGGATGTGATGAACTGGAAGGCGGCGGGCGGTGCCGCAGGCAAGGACCTGGATCAGGTTCTGGACGAGCTGGCAGCGGCGCTGGGCACATCACGCGCAAACGGAGGTTATCCGGTCGGCGTACTGACCCATCACCTGGCACATGACCATGCGGCCTGGTCTTCATTGTCAGGCCTGCTGGCGTACGCCGAGCTTGAATGGGTGCCGTTTGAAGAGGCGCTCGGTGATCAGCCCAGAACCACAAGCTGATCCGCTCCGGCCAGCGTGGACTTGCGCCGGCGGGCCGGCTTTGCGGGCGTATATCCCTGCTCCAGTGCAATGTCGTAGGTGTAACCGTCTGTGAGGGCGCGGCTCTTGGTTGTCTTGTTGTGTTTTTCCAGCTTGGCCGACATGTTGGCAGCTGATCCGATCACGGTGAATTCCAGCCGGGAATCGTCACCGATGGTGCCGAACACGATGGGCCCGGCCGCAACCGCCGCGTTGACCTTGCCGCCGGCAAATATCTTCAGCGTTTCATCCGAGCCCCAGGTTTCGGTCTCGGCGATGATCGCATCTATGGCGCGCACCGCGTCGGCAGCGTAGGTGTCGCTGGCACGCACAGCGCCAAAGGTTGCCATGATCCCGTCGCCCATGAACTTGTCGATGGACCCGCCATGGCCCTGGATGATGCCGACAATGCGTTTCTGGTAGGCGATGAGCAGGCCCAGCACCTGTTCGGCGTCCTTGCCCGAGGCATACCGGGTGAAGCCGCGCAGGTCGACGTTGAGGATGGCTGCCTCGACCCGCTTGCCCTGACCCGGTGTGCTGGCTTCGTCGGCATTGCGGATATCGGAGGCGACCGCACTGTCGAAATAGCGGGATAGATCACTGGCCGCCTGCGCATCGGCTGTTGCCCTGACCAGAAGGTCGTTGGCCCGGCTCAGGGCCACGGCGATGATGCCGGCGACCATGACGATGGTGATGGTCTTGTCAAACTCG
Source organism: Pseudomonadota bacterium (assembly GCA_039194725.1). Lineage (GTDB taxonomy): Bacteria > Pseudomonadota > Alphaproteobacteria > Rhizobiales > Aestuariivirgaceae > Anderseniella. Next base: position 6,492 of record JBCCVY010000030.1, on the reverse strand, counting down.
GCGCCCAGCAGAATCTCGTTGCCGGTGAGATAGTCGACATAGTCGCGGGTCGTGCTCATGCCATGTGCGGAATAAATCGCATAGGCGACCAGGATCAGCCAGCCGACTGCCGCCGCCAGCCCGGAAAAGATCACGAAGCGGGCTTCAAACCGCAAGGCGCGCAGGGCGATGAAGATGAACACGTAGAGCAGGGTCGGGGCCTTGAGATAAAACGATGGCGGCTGGTCGTACTGGATGTGAAAACTCCAGATTAGAACCATCAGAATCGCGATGTCGAAGATGATCGAAATGTAAACCGCCCAGTTCGGCAGCCCCGTCCGGCGTGCCCATATCAGTCCGATGACATTGAGCCCGAAGTAAATTGCCAGCGCCCAGGTAACCGGAGAAAAGGCCGTGCCGAGACTGGTCTTGGGCGCAATCGCGTACAGGATTGCCCAGGTCGATACGATGACCAGCTGGATAATCTTGATCAGCACCTCGCTTGACTGGTCGTGGCGTTCTATCGATGCCAGTACCCTGGGTGACAGCGCACGGGCGCTTTTCGTACCGGCAACAAGGTCTCCGAATCGGCGCCATACCGGCGTCATTTCGGATTTTGTGGTTTCGGTAAGTTGTTGCGGGGATGACATAAATGTCCTCCAGACAGGCCTGTCGCCCAATTGGCATGACGTATGGAACGCTATGATCTACACGTTTACGGGGACCATCAACAGGGTAGCGGCAGTCAATCCGGTTCACGACCGCTCACGGTTGCGCGCCTGCACGACACTTGGCCGTGATTGGACCGGAGGGCGCGGGGGGTTTTCCACATGACACCTTGTTTGATAAAAACCTGTATCCTGACATCGATATGTCAGCTATCGTAATGAAATTAACGGCGTTTGGCGTAATCGGGTGTCATGAGTTCCTCTGAAGATCTTCTACGCATTGAAGACCTGCGGATAAGCTTTCGCGTTCATTCATCGACCATCGAGGCGGTGAAGGGAGCAAGCTTTCGTATCCGCCCAGGCAAGGTGACCGCACTGGTCGGCGAATCGGGTTCCGGCAAGTCGGTCATCGGTCAGTCGATCATGGGCATTCTTCCCACCGTGGGATCGATTGTCGGCGGATCCATCACCTTCAACGATCCGGACTCCAAGTCCGAGCCTGTCCGGATCGAGGAACTGCTGCCCAGTGGTCCTGAAATGCGAGAACTGCGCGGCGGTCGGATCGCCATGATCTTTCAGGAACCGATGACGTCGCTGTCGCCATTGCACACGGTCGGCAACCAGATCGAGGAAGCGTTGCAGCTTCATCAGCCGGTGGACCGCAACGAGGCACGGGCAAAAACCGAAGAAATGCTGGGTCTGGTCGGGTTTCCCAACCCGTCGCGCGCCTACGACATGTATTCATTCGAACTGTCCGGCGGCCTGCGCCAGCGCGCGATGATCGCCATGGCACTCATTTGCCGGCCCGCGCTGCTGATCGCCGATGAGCCGACAACCGCACTTGATGTAACGATACAGGCGCAAATTCTGCAGTTGCTGAAAGACCTGCAGGAACGCTTCAACATGGCGATCCTGCTGATCACCCATGACCTGGGCGTGGTTGCCAATATGGCCGACGACGTGGTGGTGATCTATCACGGCCAGATCGTCGAGGCCGGGCAGGTGTCCCACATTTTCCGGTCGCCGCAGCATCCTTATCTGAAGGCATTGCTGAACGCGGTCCCGCATTTCGACATGAAGCAGGGCGAACGCCTGGTTTCACTGCGCGATGTCAAGGTGGATGCCGCAACCCTTCTGCGAGGACCTGCCGCGGAGGAGATTGAGTTGAAGTCGGGGCCCGCGGCCGGAGACGGCGCCGCGACGGATGCACCGCTTTTGTCCATTCGGGACCTGCAGAAGCATTTTCTGACCAAGAAATCCGGCTGGTTCGCCAGCAAGGAGGAGAGCGTCATCAAGGCGGTCGACGGCGTCAGTCTCGATATCAGACGCGGCGAGTGCCTCGGTCTGGTGGGTGAGAGCGGTTGCGGCAAGACAACCGTGTCCAAGCTGATCATGCGCGCCATTACGCCTGATGCCGGCGAGATCGTCTATTCCGACCGCGGCCATGATCCGATCGATATGGCCCGGGCGAATGCGGCTGAGCTCAACACCCTGCGCACGCGCATCCAGATGGTGTTCCAGGACCCTTTTTCGTCGCTCAATCCGCGGATGACCGTGTCCAACATTCTCACCGAGCCGATGGAGATTCACAACATCGGCACGGCGGAGAGCCGCCGGCTCCATGCCGCCGGACTGATGCAGGCGGTCGGTCTGGATCCGCGTTTTCTAAACCGCTATCCGCACAGCTTTTCCGGCGGCCAGCGGCAGCGCATCGGCATCGCGCGGGCACTGGCCCTGAACCCGGGACTGCTGATATGCGATGAACCGGTATCGGCGCTGGATGTCTCTGTGCAGGCCCAGGTGCTCAACCTGCTCAAGGACCTGCAAAGCCAGCTCGATCTCACCTATCTGTTCGTATCCCACAATCTGGCGGTTATCGACTACATGGCTGACCGGATTGCCGTCATGTGCCAGGGCCGCATTGTCGAGATGGCCAGCCGCGAAAAGATTTTCCGCAACCCGGTTCATCCCTACACTCGATCCCTGCTGGCGGCAGTGCCGTTTCCGGATCTCGACCGGCCGCTGGACTACGATACCTTGTCATTGTCCGGCGCGTCCGACGATACGTTGTGGCCGCAGGCCTTCAAGCGTGAGACCGGCAATGGTGAAATGGCTTCAATCGATGTTGGCGACGGGCACATGGTGCTGGCCAACGCAAAGGCCAGCATGAAGGAGTTGCGTGCGTGATGAATTGCCTACGTCTTGCAGTGCTGGGGTTCTTGGTGCTTGCCGGAATGCACGCCAGCGCACTTGCCTTGACATTGCAGGAAACACCATACCTGGAGGCGATGGTGAAGGCCGGTGAGATCGATCCGGTTGCCAAGCGGCTGCCGGCACAACCACGGATTGTCGATCTCGAAAAGCTGGGGCGCGAACCGGGCCGTCACGGCGGCAAGTTGCGCATGCTGATGGGGCGCAAGAAAGACGTGCGGATGATGGTCTATTACGGCTATTCTCGGCTTGTCGGTTACGATCTCAATTACAAGCTGCAGCCGGACATCCTGGCCAGCTACGACGTCGAGGACGGCCGTATCTTCACATTACATCTCAGGCCGGGACACCGCTGGTCGGACGGCGCGCCGCTGACCACGGAAGACTTCCGGTTTGCCTATGAAGACGTGATGCTGAACAAGAAGCTGCGGCGCGGCGGTCTGCCCAACTCCATGCTGGTCAACGGCAAGGGCCCAAAGTTCACTGTCATCGACGATGTGACCGTGCGCTATGAATGGGACGATCCGAACCCCAATTTCCTGCCGGCCCTGGCCGCACCGTTGCCGCTGTACCTGACCTACCCGTCACACTACATGAAGCAGTTCCACGCCAGCTACATCGGCAAGGACGAGGCCGATGCTCTGGCTAAAAAACGCAAGTACAAGCACTGGCGAGCCATGTTCATTCGCCTGGGCAGGCAGAACAGGCCGGAAAACCCGAAACTGCCGACATTGGAGCCGTGGTACAATACCATTGCGCCGCCATCGGAACAGTTCGTCTTCAAACGCAATCCGTATTTTCACAGGGTCGATGCCCAGGGCCGCCAGCTTCCCTACATCGATACGGTGGAAATGAACATCTCGTCGACCAACCTGATCCCGGCCAAGACCGGGGCCGGAGAGAGCGATCTGCAGGGCCGGTATGTCAGTTTTGAGGACTACACCTTTCTGAAGCAGGGTGAAAAACGTCAGGATTACAACGTGCTGCTGTGGAAATCGGCAGTGGGATCCAAGGTTGCCATCAGGCCCAACCTGAACTTCAAGGACGATGGCTGGCGGGCCGTGTTGCAGGATGCGCGGTTCCGGCAGGCGCTGTCTCTGGGCATCAACCGGCACGAAATCAATATGGTCACGTTCTTCGGACTGGGCAAAGAGGTCGCTGATTCACCTCTTGAGCAAAGCTCCCTGTACCGCCCTGAATATGCCAGAGCCTGGGCCGATCACGATCCGGTGCTGGCCAACCGGCTGCTGGACCAAGTGGGCATGAACAAACGCGATGAAGACGGCGTGCGGCTGCTGCCGGATGGCCAGCGGGCAGAACTGATCATTGAAACTGCCGGCGAAAGCACGGTTGAAACGGATGTGCTGCAGCTCATTACCGATCATTGGCAGGAACTGGGCCTGAAGGTATTTACCCGCGCGACCCAAAGAGACATCTTCCGGTCCCGGCTGAAAGCCGGCACCACCATGATGAGCGTCTGGTCCGGGCTGGACAACGCGATCCCGCAGCCTTCCATGCCGCCGCAGGAACTTGCACCGAGCAACGATGCCCAGACGCAGTGGCCGCAATGGGGGCTTTATGGCATGACCGGCGGCAAGTCGGGAACCGAGCCGGATTTGCCGTCAGCCAAGCGGCTTTTTTCATTGTGGCAGGAGTGGCAGCTGTCGCGGGACGATGAAACCCGCGAGCGCATCTGGAACGACATGCTGAAAATCTACACCGATGAGGTTTTCTCCATCGGCACCGTGAACTCGACATTGCAGCCGATCGTGGTCAACAAGAAGCTGCGCAATGTGCCGAAAGAGGAAGTCTACAGCTATCAGCCAGGCAGTTATTTCGGCGTGTTCATGGTTGACACGTTCTGGTTCGAAAACGCATCCGGGGGCAATTAGGGCATGTTGAGATATATCGCGTGGCGCATAACCGTCATGGTCCCCACGCTGCTGATCATTTCCGCGCTGGTGTTCACCATCATCGAGTTGCCGCCGGGCGACTATTTCGAAAGCTACGTTGCTGAGCTCCAGGCGCAGGGTGAAAGCGTGGACCAGAAGGCGATCGAGGCGCTGAAGGTCCAGTACGGTTTCGACAAACCACCGATCGAGCGATATTTCCACTGGGTGTGGGGCATGCTGCACGGCGATTTCGGCTATTCGTTCGAATACGAGCTGCCCGTAACGGATGTGGTCGGTGACCGGCTGTGGCTCACCATGCTGGTGTCGTTCGTGACCATCATCTTCACCTGGGTGGTTGCGTTTCCGATCGGTATCTATTCCGCAACCCACCAGTATTCATGGGGCGATTACGGATTGACGTTCGTCGGCCTGCTCGGCCTTGCCACGCCGAACTTTCTGCTGGCGCTGGTGTTTTTGTACCTGGCAAACCTCTGGTTCGGCACCTCCATCGGCCACCTGATGGATGCGCAGTATTTCAACCAGCCGATGAGCTGGGCCAAGGCCAAGTCCATCCTGGAACACCTGATCATTCCGGTGATCATCATCGGCACCGCGGGTACAGCGGGCATGATCCGGCGCATTCGCGCAAACCTCCTGGATGAACTGCAGACACAGTATGTGATAACTGCGCGCGCCAAGGGCCTGCATCCGTTCAAGGCGCTGATGAAGTACCCGCTGCGGATGTCGATGAACTTCTTCATTTCCGACATTGGTTCGATCCTGCCGGCGATTATTTCAGGTGCGGAAATCACCGCCATCGTGCTGTCGCTTGAAACCACGGGTCCGCTGCTGATCCGCGCGCTGCAGGCGCAGGACATGTATCTGGCAGGCTCGTTCTTGATGTTCCTGGCGTTTCTGTCGGTGATCGGCGTGCTGATATCAGATTTTGCGCTGGCGCTGCTTGACCCGCGCATCCGCTTGCAGGGGGCGCAGACCAAATGAAGATGACGTCGCCGCTGCCGCCACCGGGCAAGGAAATGGGGCACTTTGTATCGGATGCGCCGTTCGACGTCATGTCGATCGAGAAGATTTCGCCGGAACAGGAAAAGGTCTATCTGGCACCGCAATGGAAGCTGATGTGGTGGAAGTTCCGGCAACACCGTATCGCGGTCTGGTGCGGCGTGTTTCTGGCCATTCTGTATGCCAGCATTTTCATCAGCGAGTTTCTGGCGCCGTACAACATCCAGAGCCGCCATGTGGATCATATCTATTCGCCGCCGCAACGGGTGCATCTGTTCCATGAAGGCGAGTTTGTCGGGCCGTTCGTGTACCGGCAAAAGTACACCCTCAACATGGAAACGCTGAAGCGCGAGTACACCAAGGACACGACCAAGCTCGACAAGATCCGTTTCTTCTGCACCGGTGACAAGTACTACTGGTGGGGCCTGGTCGAGATGGAGACCCATCTGATATGCCCGGCCAAGGGCGGCGAACTGTTCCTGCTGGGGACCGACCGGCTCGGCCGCGACATGTTTTCGCGGATCCTGGGCGGCGCACGCATCTCGCTGACCATCGGCCTGCTGGGCGTCATGGTCAGTTTTGTGCTCGGCATCGTCATAGGCGGCCTGGCCGGATACTATGGCGGCTGGGTCGACATGATCGTCCAGCGGATGATCGAAGTGCTGCAATCGCTTCCATCCATACCACTGTGGCTGGCGCTGGCGGCGATCATGCCGGTGACC
>JBCCVY010000029.1:0-16313 GCA_039194725.1 Pseudomonadota bacterium | reverse complement strand
GGCCGAACTGGTGGCGTGCGCTGGCTTCATGCGCATCATGACCGGTAATTTCATCGCCAAATGGGACGGCCGCATGATCAACATCCATCCGTCGCTGCTGCCGCTGTTCAAGGGCGTGCACACCCATGAGCGCGCCCTGCAGGCCGGTGTCCGTGTGCATGGTTGCTCCGTGCATTTCGTGTCCGCCGAACTCGATGCCGGCGCGATTGTCGCGCAGGGCGTGGTCAGGGTCATGCCGGGCGATGATGCCGACACGCTGGCCGCCCGGGTGCTGCCGGTTGAACACCGGCTCTACCCGGCCGTGCTGAATGCGCTGGCTGAGGACCGCATTCGTCTGGAGAACGGGCGTACGGTGTATTCGGACGCTGATGCGGCCACCCTGTCCGTGCTTGCCGGAGGTTAGCACGGATGCCGCAGTCTGGTGATGGGATCGCATTCCGCATCCTGACACCAGTCGGCAGAGTTTTGTCTTGAACTGGTCATGAAAAACTGGAACATTCAAAGAACATTACGATCTGATCAATACCAGCCAGGGATGTATTATGCTGAAATTACAGATGTTTGGTCCGGCATTTGGGTTACCGGATCCGAGCCCGTTCGCAATGAAGGGCGAAATGCTGCTCAAGCTGGCAGGACTTGATTACACGACCGAAATCGGTGATGTGCGCAAAGCGCCGAAAGGCAAGATGCCGGTGCTGATCGATGGAGACACGGTTGTCCCGGACAGCACGTTCATCCGGTTTCACCTGGAAGACAAGCACAACATCGATTTTGATCAGGGTCTTTCGGCGCGTGATCGCGGCATTGCCTGGTCGATTGAAAAAATGCTGGAGGAGAGCCTGTATTTCGCAGTCATGTATGAACGCTGGGATATAGACGAGAACTTTGACAGGGGTCCCCGCATGTTCTTCGACACCATCCCGGCGCCGATGCGCGGCTTGCTGGTGTGGATGATCCGCAAACAGGTAAAGCGCAATCTGTGGGGTCAGGGCACCGGCAGGCACTCGCGTGCCGAAATCTGCCGGCTGGTCAAAAGGATGCTGACATCACTGTCGGATGTGATGGGTGACAACAAGTATCTCATGGGCTCACGTGCATGCGGTGCCGATGCTTCGGTATTCCCCTTCGTGGCAGGCAGTTTGTGCCCAGTCTTCGAGAGCGAAGTTCTCACGCACGCGCAATCGCACAAAAACCTGGTGGAATACAATCAGCGCATGATGGCCGAGTTCTATCCCGAACTGACCTAAGCCCATTCAAACATTGACGAAATTGATGCAGATATCCGGAATGACTGGGGGCTGTCAGCTCAGCGCCGAGGCCAGGATTGCCAGCGGTGCCAGCGTTGCAACTGCGATCAGGCCTGCTATGCAAACCAGTTCCATTACGGGAGAACGTGTACGTACAACAATCATGGCCAAAGCATGCCGTGATTCTTGAATTCAGGAAATGATTCTTTTCAAGGACTTGCCGAAACCAGATGAGGTGCCATGTGAACTTGCAGCGTCCGGCACGACTAGTGCGCCGTTTGACATGGCACTGTCAGGCTGGCCTGATCCAGACATGATTGTCGTGAAACGTGCCACCGCCGACCGGCGCCGGCTGGTCTGCTCCGACCAGCGTGTTGATGCCGCAGCCGCCTTCAAAACTGCGGTTTGGCCAGATGCCCTCTGATATCACGACACCGCGTCTTACCTTGTCGTTCTGGCGCACGTGCAGGATGACTTGGCCCAGTTCATTCCCGATCCTGACCTTTTGCCCGTCAGCCAGGCCATTGGCCTCCAGGTCTTGCGGATGCATGAGCAGTTCCGGCCTGCCTTCGCGTTTCAACGACCCGGGCGTCTCGTTGAAGGTCGTGTTCAGGAAAGTTCGTGCAGGACTGGTGGCCAAACGGAACGGATGAGCTTCATCGGCCGCCTTGATGACCTCCCAATGGTCCGGAAATCCCGGCATCCGGGCCACCGGCCCCATTGGACTGACATGGCTCTTGTGGCGCTGGGCCTGCCAGTCGGGGTTAAACCGGAACTTGCCGTCAGGATGACCGAAGCCGTTCAGGAAGTGTGCGGTTTCAAAGTCGGGCTGCACATCGCACCACCGGGCAGCTTCCAGATCATCGGCGCTCAGGCGGCCGGAATGCTCAAGTGTCCAGTCGATTAGTTCACGCTCGCTCATCCGGAACCCGGGATGCTCGGCTCCGACCCGGCCGGCCAGCTCACAAATGACATGGTGATTGCTGCGGCACTCACCGGGCGCATTGATCAGCTTCGGTCCCAACTGGATGAACTGATGGCCACTGCCCTGATAGACGTCGTCATGCTCGAGGAACATGGTGGCGGGAAGCACAATGTCGGCCAGTTCCGCTGTTTCGGTCATGAACTGCTCATGCACGCAGACAAAGAGATCATCGCGGGCAAAGCCCTGTTTCACCGCATTCTGGTCCGGCGTCACGGTGATCGGGTTGGTGTTCTGGATGAACAGCACGGTGACCGGCGGCCCGCCCTGCAGATCGACCGGATCGTGGTTGAGAACAGCGCCTATGCGGCACTGATCCAGCATGCGAACGGAAGGATCAAAGGCATCAAGCCCCTCGATCATCATCTTGTTCCACTTGTAGATGCCGGAGTTGGAATGGAGGGCGCCGCCGCCTTCATGCTGCCAGTGGCCCATCACCGCTGCGATGCTGGTCACCGCGTGCATGTTCGCCGATCCGTTACGCGATCTGGCAAAACCGTAGCCGAGGCGGAAATACGTCGCTTTGGTGCGGCCCACAACGGCTGCAAACTCCTCGATCTCCTCGATGCTCAAACCGGTGATCGATGCCGCCCATTGCGGGGTCTTGTGTCTCAGGTGGGCCTCGAGCCCTGCCGGATCATCGGTGTACTTTTCCATGTAGGCACGATCGGCGTGACCATCGCGAAACGCGATATGCATGACGGCACAGGCCAGCGCACCATCGGTGCCGGGGCGGATCACCAGACCGATGTCGGCCTGCTTGAGGGTGCCGGTCTCGTAGACGTCGACCACGGCAATCTTGGCGCCACGGGACTTTCTGGCCGCAGCGGCATGGGTCATGACATTGATCTGCGTATTGACCGGATTGGTCCCCCACAGCACAACCAGGTCGGATTTGGCTATCTCGCCGGAACTGGTTCCGCTGAGGCTGCCGGTGCCGGCGGTATAGCCGGCTATGGGCAGCGACGTGCAGATGGTGTCATACATGCCGGAGTACTTCTTCACATGGCGCAGCCGGTGCATGCCGTCGCGCATGATCAACCCCATGGTGCCGGCAAAATAGTACGGCCACACAGCTTCAGGACCGTGCTTTTCCTCTGCCGCCAGCATGGCCGCTGCAACTTCGTCAAGCGCGTCGTCCCATGACAGTTGCTGCCACTCACCAGAGCCGCGCGACCCTTTTCGCTTGAGCGGATACAGCAGCCGGTCCGGGTGATGAATGCGCTCGGCATAGCGCCCGACCTTTTCGCAGATGACCCCGGCAGTGTAGGGGTTTTCCCTGGCGCCGCGCACCCGGCCAATTGTGTTGGCATCCAGCACCTCGACTTCGAGCGCGCAGGTGGACGGACAGTCATGCGGGCACACCGAGTGCATGGTCTTGATATTCGGGCGCAGGTTCATGGCAACCACCGTAGCTTCATGACACTGTTACGCCAATGGTCTTTGACATCATATCAGCAATGTGGAGGTCGCTGGGCTGTCTTGCGCAGCCCTGGCGCGGTTCCCGACCTAAGGTACGAATCATTATGTTATTGTATGACTGCGACTTCGAAGTTGGACACACAAGGCGACGGTGACCGATGGAATACCAGGCGATAAGAGACTGGCTTGCCGGCGCGGCGCGGATTTTTTCCGCCCGTAACTCGGCATTGCAGATCAGCGCCCTGCCCTGTCGCACCCGAGACGGCGAGCTGCAAGTCTGCCTGATCACCTCGCGCGGTGGCGGCAGGTGGATCATCCCAAAGGGGTGGCCGGAGTCGGACCTCAGCCATGTTGAGATTGCGGCACAGGAAGCCTGGGAAGAAGCCGGTCTGACCGGAGCCATACAGCCGGACCTTTATGCATCCTACGGCGCGTCAAAGCAGCTTGAACCGGGTGTCGGAATACCGGTGCGCATCGACGTCTACCTGCTGATCGAGCCTGAGCAATCCAAGCAGTTCCCGGAGTTGGGCGAACGCAAGATCAAGTGGCTGAGCATCGACAAGGCCATCGAGCGGGCCGACGACAGCGGCCTGAAGGATGTGCTGAAAAGACTGAAATCCGAAGGTTTGCCAGCTTGATTGGATACAATGTTTTGGGGGTATAACTTTCTCACGATGATGGTGTCAAAACGCTGCAACTGATAGTCACAAAACTGTCATAAACCAGCGAGTCGACTACCAAGATGAGTGAAGAGGCCCAGCCAAGCGCACCCCAACTCCGCAAAACCTCGCTCGACAAGGACCTGTCAAAGCTGTCCAGCGTGGAGACGGCGACCAGAGCGCTGTCCATGCAATTGCTGGCGCCGGGCGTGGCGATTGTGTTCCTCGCCTGCGCCGGATTATTGGCAGCTGCTTACTCCGGCGAAAATCCCAACAGCGCACTGATTGTGGCTGCCGCCATAGTCGGCGGTTACATGGCCTTGAACATCGGCGCCAACGACGTGGCCAACAATGTCGGTCCGGCCGTGGGCTCCAAGGCCATGTCCCTGATGGCAGCACTGGTCATTGCAGCCATTTTTGAAAGCGCAGGGGCGATCATTGCCGGCGGCGACGTGGTGTCGACCATCTCCAAGGGCATCGTCGACCCGCAACAGGTGGCCGATGCCAACACATTCGTATGGGCCATGATGGCAGCGCTGTTGTCGTGCGCCATGTGGGTCAATCTGGCCACCTGGCTGGGTGCGCCGGTGTCCACCACCCATTCGGTCGTCGGCGGGGTGATGGGCGCGGGCATTGCCGCGGCCGGTTTCAGCGTCGTCAACTGGGGCGTGATGGGAGCAATCGCGGCCAGCTGGGTGATTTCGCCGGTACTGGGCGGGGGCATTGCCGCGCTGTTCCTGTGGTTCATCAAGTCCAACATCATCTACCAGGAAGACAAGATTGCCGCGGCCCGCAAGTGGGTGCCGATGCTGGTCTCGCTGATGCTGGCCGCGTTCACCTGCTACCTGGTGATGAAAGGCCTCAAGAAAGTCTGGAAACCTGACCTCGATGTGATCGCCTTGCTTGGCCTCGCCGTGTTCGGCCTGTCCGTACTTGTGCTGCGACCGATTATCCGGGCCCAGTCGCAGGGCATGGAGAACCGCAACCAGTCGCTGCGAAAACTGTTTCACATTCCGCTGATCTTTTCCGCCATGCTGCTGTCATTTGCGCACGGCGCCAATGATGTCGCCAACGCGGTCGGTCCACTTGCCGCCATCCTGCACACGATCCAGTCCGGTTCAGTGGATGCGAAAGTCGGCATCCCGTTATGGGTGATGATGATCGGCGCATTCGGCATCAGTCTCGGGCTGTTTCTGTATGGGCCCAAGCTGATCAGGATGGTCGGCGAGCAAATCACCAAGATGAACCCGATGCGGGCATTTTGCGTGGCACTTTCAGCAGCCATTACGGTGTTGATTGCATCCGGGCTCGGCCTGCCGGTCAGTTCCACCCACATCGCGGTGGGCGGTGTTTTTGGTGTCGGTTTCCTGCGCGAGTACTATACGACCCATTCAAGGCGCCGGCGCACCTATCTGGCAAAAAAGGCCGGCAAAGCTGGGTTTGCAAGAGTACAGGCTGATGAGCGCGGCGAAGACGAGATCGTCTACCGCAAACTGGTGCGCAGGTCACACTTCATGACGATTATCGCCGCCTGGCTCATAACCGTGCCCGCAACCGCCGTGCTGGCGGGGGTGCTGTATTACCTGCTGCAGCAGATGTGATCGCAGAAGTCCAGTTCAGCCGCGTTTCGCTCTACAGCCTGCCGCGCAAGGTTTGCGCCATGGTGGCCAGTTGTGCCTTCGGGACATCCCCGATCACCATGTAGCTGGTTCCGCCTTTCGCCCAATGGACAATGGGCAACCCTTCTCGCACTTCCGATGCCGGATCTGCATCAGGCGCACCATCGCGCGTGATGCAAAAGGCGACCGGCACAGAGCCATTGTAAAGATAGGCCAGTTGCACCAACGGGCGCGAGTCGAAGGTGAGCATCTGGCCGCGTCTGAAATCAGCCGCCGGAAGCTTCAGAGCCTGCCGGGTGAGCGTGACCCCAATGCGGTCGGACAAACGTTCCAAAGTCGTGTCAATCACCGCTGGAGCGACCGCATTCCATCTGAGCGTCTCCGCGGAGTACAGCACCTGATACTCTGCTACCGCCTCGCGCCAGGACTTGTCGGTGCCGGTCCAGTTGCCGGATCCCACCAACACCCCGGCCACCAGACATGCAGCACAAGCCGCGGCCATCAACAATCTCCGCTTGCCGCCCGCCGGCCCGGCCCGACCGGCGGAGTCCTCACCCTGTGCCAGGACAGATTGCAGATCGCCGATCGGCGCCGCTACGTCCAGGGCCAGATAGTCTTGCGCCATGCGCTCACGATCAATCTGCAGGGTCGCCAGCTTCGCAGCCAGTTGTGCATCGGCGAGGCTGCGCTCACGCACCTGCCGCGACTGTTGTTCGTCCAACTCACCGTCAAGATAGGCTGTAAGGGTTTCCGGCGTGATCTTCATTTCGATTTCCTGACCGTTCGGTCTTGCGGATTCATGGCAGCCAATTTCGTTCGTGCAGCGGCCAGCCTGCTCATCACAGTTCCGACGGGAACGTCGAGTGCCTGCGCAGCCTCCGCATAGGTCCACCCTTCAAGATAGACCAGCAGAACAGTCTGGCGCTGCGCTTCGGGAAGCGCCGCTACAGCCGTTAACACCTGAGAGGCAAAAATATTCGTTTCCACATGAGCGGCTCCGTCGAAACTCAAAACATTTTCCGCATCAACCGTGCCGCTTCCGGCCCGCACCCGGACGGCCCGGAGTTCATTGCGCCAGACATTCATCATCATGGTCATGAGCCAGCGATCGAGACGGCTGTCAGACCGGTAAAGTGTCGCCTTTTCCAGCGCCCGGACACATGTGGCCTGCACGAGGTCCTTGGCCTGTTCGGGCTCGCGGGTCAGCACGAGAGCGAACCTCCACATCGCGGCCAGATGCTGTTCAAGTTGATCGCGCAAATGTCCAGATCCCAGCTTTTTTGTCAGTCAGTCGAATAAAACATGGCCCAGCGGTGTTTACCCGACAGTACCGCCAAGGCGTACTGACATAACAATCGGAGAGAAACTATGAACAAACTCATCGCAATCGCAAGCCTCGCTGCAACAATGGCCGTCACCGGTGCCGCATTTTCCGGCGAGACTCCTGCTCCTGAAGGTGCCAGTGTCTACTTCATCAACATCAAGGACGGCGATACCCTGACCAACCCGGTCACGATCCAGTTCGGCCTCAAGGGGATGGGCGTTGCGCCTGCAGGTACAGAGAAAGAACACACCGGCCATCATCACCTGATCATAAATGAAAGTATTGAGGGTGAGGAACTGAACGAACCCATTCCCGCTGACGACCAGCACATTCATTTCGGCGGCGGCCAGACGGAAAAGACACTGGAACTGCCTGCAGGTACGCACACCCTGCAACTTGTCCTCGGCGACTGGAGCCACATTCCGCACAATCCCCCGGTTATGTCCGAGAAGATCACCGTCACGGTGAAGTAGGCCACCCCACGCGTGAGGGTGCCTCATCTGACGGTGAAGCGCCCTCACCTTGCTCCGACCAGAGAGGAATATTTGTCAGAGCCACCACCGGTCGCTTCTTGCCCACGCGGGGCTATAAAGTGTCTAATGCATCGAGTTATTTTCCTTGAAGGGCATCAGACATGAAATCGACTGCGCGGGTTGTCATTGTTGGCGGCGGTGTAATGGGCGTTGGCCTGTTGTATTCTCTGGTCAAAGAGGGCTGGAGCGATGTGGTACTGGTTGAAAAGGGCGAGCTGACGTCAGGCTCGACCTGGCACGCTGCCGGCCAGTGTCCGCATTTCACCGGATCGCTCAACCTGGCCAAAATCCATCACGAAGGCACCCTGGTCTATCCAAAGCTCGAAGAAGAGACCGGCGAAGCCGTCTCCTGGCATGGCTGCGGCGGTTTGCGCCTGGCCATCACCGATGCCGAGGTCGAATGGTTCAAACAGGTCTACGGCGTTTCCAAACTGATCGGCTACGAGGCCGCGCTGATCGGGCCGAATGAGATCAAGAAGTATCATCCCTATCTTGAGACCTTCGGCGTCAAGATGGCCTATGTCACTGTCACCGACGGGCATGTCGCGCCGGCCGATGTCACCAACTCCATGGCGGCAGGCGCACGCCAGGGCGGCGCCGAGATCTATCGCCGCACCATGGTTGAGAACATTGAACTGTTGCCAACGGGGGAATGGAAAGTCGTCACCGACAAGGGCAGCATCGTGTGTGAACACGTGGTCAATGCCGCTGGCTCCTATGCCGACGTGGTCGGTGCATGGACCGGCCACAATGTGCCGATCTGCAACATGCTGCACCACTACCTGATCACCGAACCAGTCCAGGAACTCATCGACCTGAAAGACGAATTGCCGGTGGTCCGCGACCCATATTCCCACTCTTATCTGCGCGAAGAGACCAACGGCGTGCTGGTCGGCCCCTACGAAACCGAAGGCGCCCATGTGTGCTGGGACGGCAACGCACCCGCCTGGGACTTTGAAAACGAGCTGATCACGCCGGAGCTGGACCGGTTGATGCCGTGGCTGGAGAAGGCCACCGAGCGGATGCCGATCTTTGCCAATGCCGGCATCAAGTCGGTGATTTCCGGCGCCATCACCCATACGCCGGACGCTAACTTCCTGCTCGGGCCGGCACCCGGGCCGGCCAATTACTGGATGGCCGCCGGCGCTTCCATCGGTGTGTGCCAGGGGGCGGGCGCAG
The DNA here is from genome assembly GCA_039194725.1 of Pseudomonadota bacterium. GTDB lineage: Bacteria > Pseudomonadota > Alphaproteobacteria > Rhizobiales > Aestuariivirgaceae > Anderseniella. The sequence continues at coordinate 7,348 of JBCCVY010000029.1, read as the reverse complement.
GCAAGTATCTTGCCCAGTGGATGGTGCACGGTGCCACCGACATCAACATGGCTGAATTCGACCCACGCCGGTTCGGCGACTGGGCCGACAAGGATTACGTGACCGCATTGTCCATCGTTGATTACCAGCACATGTACTATTGCTACCGGCACGGTGAGCAGCACATGGACAAGCGCCCGCTGCGCACGTCTTCGCTGTACGATCGCCTGAAAGCCCGCGGCGCCCAGTTTCAGTCCGTGTTCGGCTGGGAACGGGCACGCTGGTTCTCGACCGACGGCAAGGAGGAAGACTACTCGTTCCGCCGTTCCAACTGGTTCGACGTGGTGGCCGAAGAATGCAAGGCGGTGCGCGAAACCGCCGGCCTGATGGACCTTACGACGTTTGCCAAGTTCGATGTTAAGGGCAAGGACGCCGAAAGCTTCCTGGAGCGCATCTGTGCCAACCGCATTCCCAAGAAGGTCGGCGGCATCATGCTCGGCCACCTGGTCAAGGAAGGCGGGCGTATCGAAAGTGAGATCACCGTCACCCGCCTGGGCGAGGAACACTTCTATGTACTGTCTGCTGCCGTGGCGCAGTTGCATGACATGGACGCATTGCGCTGGCGCCGCAACAAGGATGAAGTCGTCACCATCACCGATGTAACCGACGACTTCGGCGTGCTGGCGCTGGCCGGACCGCTGTCGCGCGACATCCTGCAGCCCCATACGCCTCAGGACCTGTCCAACGACGGACTGCGCTGGCTGCGCGGCACCATCACCGAAGTTGCCGGGGTCAAGGATGTGCGTCTCATGCGGGTCAACTATGTCGGCGAGCTGGGCTGGGAGATCCATGCCCCGATGCAGGGCCTGCCGGCCATTTTCGATGCGCTGATGGAAACCGGCGAGCCGAAGGGCATGAGGCTGTTTGGCGCCTATGCGATGAATTCGCTTCGCATGGAAAAAGCCTACCGCGGCTGGGGCACGGAACTGACACAGGAAATCACCATGATCGAAGGCGACATGGAACGCTTCTGCCGCTTCGACAAGGAATTCATCGGCAAGGCGGCAACGCAAGCCTCCAAACAGCGTGGTCCGCGCATTCAACTGGTCTACATGGAAGTGGAGACCACCGACGCAGACTGCGCCGGCAACGAACCGATCTATCAGAGCGGCGAGATTGTCGGTCTTACAACCGGCGGCGCCTACGGACACGCTGTGAAAAAGTCACTGACGTTTGCCTACGTCGATCCGAAAAAGGCAGACATGGACAAGGACTTCGAGATCATGATGTTCGATGAGATGCAGCCGGCCAGGATCATCGAACAGCCGGCCTGGGATCCGGAGAACCTGCGCTTGCGGGCGTGAATCTCTTTCCAGCAAACATGAACCGTGGGTGAATGAGGTATTCACTCACGGTTCCGTGAACATATGCGACAATGGCGTCAACAATAACAACTCCGACAAAGGAGATGAGCGCCATGACCTATGACCTCAAAGTGCTATTGCTGCTCAGCATGCTTGCCGGTCTGTCATTTATAGCCAGCTTGGCAATGGTTTAAAGCGGCTTTTTAATAAATTGAATTAGAAAAACCGCTTTACGCATTGTTTTTAAGTGCTTTCTATACCAAAGTTCGCTTCATGCGTTTCGCAAGGCGCACAGTTGCCGGACTCTGGCATCGCACGTCCCCTCGGCCCGCTCCGCGAGCGCTAAAGCCCGGACAGTTTCGGCTTGCGGCTGTACTGCGACCACGAGTTCCCGGCAGCGACTATGCAGGATGTGCCGTCCACCTGGGTGACCACAATGGTCCACGTTCCGGTCTCGGATGTGAACAGCTCAACCATGCCGGACGACCCCACAAGTCCCATGCCCGAGCGCTGTTCATTGTACTTTGCCGTCAGCTTGTCGGTAATCATATCATGCTCGGCGCAATACCGGACGCCAGCATTGGCCCGCGAAGGCGCAGTGGCCCAGGCGAATATGACGAGCGCAGCAGTAATCAAAACGTAGACTCTAATAGACATCACCGTCTCCTTCCTGCAGCCGATGCAGCAGTTGCTCCGCCACACGCGAGATGCAATAGAAATTGCTAAGCCGGTCCCTGTCAGTCTGATGACAAAGCCTGCGCCCTTATGGTTAATGAAAGATTAACAGCCGGCCAATCAGTCCACGCCGGCCGGTGCAAACTCAGGCAGCCGAGGTTCTGCCCAGTGCCTCATCCAGCCGGCGCCACAGCAGGCCATAAGGCGCCAGCAAGACAAGCGCCATCATGACCTTGACCACCAGATCACCCAGCGCCCAGGACACCCAACGTGGTGCTTCGACGGCCATTACACCAAGCAATGGTGCTGGCTGAACCGCGAAGTCGAGCCCCGCACCCAGGAAAGAGAGACTTGCGGCAAACGCGAACGAGAAGAAGATGAAGGTGTCGATCACAGCGCCGACCATGGAAGACACCAACGGCGCACGCCACCATTGGCCGGCACGCAGCCTGTCGAATATGGATACGTCCATGAGCTGGGAAATCAGAAATGCCGAACCCGACGCTATGGCAATGCGTGGGCTGGCGACGACGATTGACACCAGCACGGCGATGGCGAACCCGGCAAACACGACCTTGCGGGCGGCAGCGGCACCGAACAACCGGTTGGTCAGATCTGTGACAAGGAACGCAACCGGAAACGTGAATGCAGCGAATGTCAGCAGGTCGGCGAGGTTCACCGCGCCGATGCTTGCGTGCACGGGAAACTGCACAAGGTAGTTCGACCCGGCGATAATGATCGCCATGGCGGCTACTGCAACCAGGAACTGGTGTAATCTGATGCCGGCCGGTTTCATGTCAGTTGCGCCACTTTCGTTGTGCCTGCTGTCAGGGTGACCATGGCCGGCCACCCCGATTGAATTTCAATGTCAGCCGACAATTTCTGTTTCGGAGAAGTTCTGGCCGATCTCAATGCCGGCATTCTCAACGCTGTCGGAACCATGCACGGAGTTCGCCTCGATGGATTCGGCAAACTCCTTGCGGATGGTGCCGTCATCAGCATCTGCAGGATTGGTTGCGCCCATAACAGTGCGATAGGCTGCAACGGCATCCTCACCTTCCAGAACCTGCACCACGATCGGGCCAGAGGTCATGAAGTTCACCAGGTCCATGTAGAACGGGCGTTCCTTGTGGACGGCATAGAACGCCTTGGCCTGGTCTTCCGACCACTTAACGCGCTTTTGCGCAACAATACGCAGGCCGGCAGCCTCAATCATGGCATTGATCTTGCCGGTCAGGTTGCGGCGGGTGGCATCTGGTTTGATGATGGAGAATGTGCGCTGGATGGCCATGGATCGTTCTTTCATGAAAAATAGTTGTGAGAGTCGGCGCGCTTATAGCCGCGCTGCTGCCAGACTTCAAGCGTAGCCAGACACAGCAAAGGGTGCCGCTTTGACGCGGCACCCCTGCGTTCGGACAAGGCTGCTAGCGGCTGGCCAGCAGCGGTGTGATGCGCCGGATGGTCACGCGGCGGTTTTCAGCCTCTTCTTCCTCGGTCTCAATCTTGAGGAACTCTTCGCCATAGCCAACGGTTTCAATGTTGTTGCGCTCGATGTTGAAGAACTGAAGCATGGCGTCACGAACCGCGTTGGCGCGTTTGTATGACAGGCCCTGGTTGTAGGCAGCAGAGCCCACTGCATCTGTGTGCCCTTCAATCAGGAACACTTCATTGGGGTTGGCCGCGACGATGCGCTCGATTATCTCGCCGATCCGCTCAAGCTGCGGAATCTCTTCCTCGCGGACAAACGATTCATTGAAGCCAAAGCGGATTGTGTCCACTTCGATGGCCGGCATGGAGTCACGTGCCGACGGCCGGCCGCTGCGGAATTCCTGGCGCGAGAACTTGCGCTCGATGCGGCGACGCGGCGGCGCTACCAGCTGCTGTTCAAGCAGTTCATCATCAGCCTCAGCGGCGGCAATGTCATCCCTGTCGGGACCAATGCGGACGGGCGGAATCTGGATAATGATCTGATTGTTGTTGCGGCGCAGACGTTCGCGGCGATCGGCGCGGCTGGCAATCAACCGGCGGCGCTTTTCGCGGCGCGCTTCACGCAGCAGGTCGCGCAGGCGCTGTTTCTGACCGGCACGCAACGAGCCGGACGCCAACAGGTCGCGCGCTGACGTTATGCGCCGCTGCAGTTGGCGATCATTCAGGTCGCGCACATCGCGCCTGTCGCGAAGCAAGGCACGGGCATCGAGCCTGTCTTCACGCCGCTCGCTCCGGTTTTGGTCACGGCGGGCAATCCTCTCGCGCAGTTCGTCACGGTCCCGGCGCGCCATGCGGCGCACCTGCCGGAACAGGCGGCGATTGAGATCAGCGTCGCCCATGATGTTGCGGGCCCGTTCAAGCCTGCGGCGCAATTGCGGGTTGCGCAAAGACGAGGCCGGTCTGTTGTCGGCAAGCAAATCACGTGCCCTGCGATTGACGTTGGAGTCCGGCTGCTGGCTCACCTGAGAACGGCGCTCGACTTCCGCGCGCGCGGTACGCACCTGTTCGCGCACTTGCCGCTCGAGCCTGTTGCGCAGGCCATCGCGCCGCAACAGGCCGCGGCCATCGCGGATACGGGTGCGCAGTTCGCGATCGCTCATCCGGCGCACGTTCTTGTCGTTGCGCAGATAGCGCCGGGCCTGGCGGTTGACGTTGCCGGATTGATCCGGTTGCGGTGTCTGCACATTGTCTGCTCGGCGAGTCCTCTCCGCACGGGCCAACTGGACCTGCTCGCGCACCTGACGCTCAAGACGTCCACGCAAACCATCGCGCTGCAACAGATTGCGACCGTCGCGGATACGCGCTTGCAACTGGTTGTCGTTCATATTGCGCACGTTGGTGTTGTTGCGCAGATAGCGCCGGGCCTGGCGGTTGACGTTGCCGGATTGATCCGGTTGCGGCGCCTGTACATTGTCCGCGCGGCGGGAAATCTCAGCCTGGACCAGCTGAATCTGATCGCGCACCTCTCTCGCCAATCGCTTGCGCAAACCGTCCCGCTGCAACAAAGCCCGGCCTTCGCGAATCCGGGCCTGCAACTGGTTGTCACTCAGTTTGCGCACATCGGGTTGGTTTCCCGTGTAACGGCGAGCCTGGCGATTTACGTTTCCGTTGCCTTGCTGCTGCGGCTGGGCCTGCTGTTGCGGTACCGGCTGCACCTGTGGCGTCTGAACGGCCGCAGCACGGCGGGCGGTCTCTGCACGTGCAGCCTGAACCTGTTGGCGCACTTGGCGCTTGAGCTTGCCACGCAAACCTTCCTGCTGCAGCAGACTGCGGCCGTTGCGGATGCGGGCCTGCAACTGCCTGTCGTTCAACTGGCGCACATTGGCGTTATTGCGTAGATAGCGCCGCGCCTGACGGTTCACCTGGGTTGTCTGATCCGGTTGCTGCTGAACAGGCTGGACTTGCTGCTGTTGTTGTTGCTGCTGTGCAGGTTGCGGTTGTGCCGGTTGGGCTGCCTGGTTCTGGCGGCGTTTAAGTTCGCGCTGAACGCGGCGAAGCTGGCGTCTCTGCTTCTTGCCGCCGCCATTGTCGAGTTCGCTCTGCAAGACCTGCTGGCGCTGCAGCAATTGCTCGACTGACATCTGCCTGACCTGTTCCTTGCTCTGCGCGATGCTGCCAGCAGGTGCCAGCGCGAGGCCGGCGGCGACCACCAGCGCGCCCAGCATGGACGTGTGAAGTTGACGTTTCATTGGATTCCCTCCTTGGCAAGTCTCACACATGCGCGCAAGAATTGCAGTCAATGTTGAGCAACAACTTGGCAAAACGGAGATGAACGAGACATGAACCCGATTGAAATGGCTGATGCTTCACCAACCGTGCGCGCCGTATATGACGACATCTGTACCACGCGTGGCGTTACCGACGTGAACAATTTCTGGAAGTATCTGGCCAACGAACCGCGCATGCTCACACATGTGTGGAACAGCCTGAAAGAGCTGATGGGACCCGGCGCGCTTGACCCTTTGACCAAGGAGCTGATCTACACGGCGATTTCCATGTCGAACAACTGCGACTACTGCATGGCAAGTCACGGCGCCTCGGCGCGCGCCAAGGGTGCCGACGAGGCGATGATGAATGAACTGATCGCAATTGTCGGCCTGGCCAACATGACCAACCGGCTGGCTACGGCCTACAAGGTACCCGTGGACGACGCCTTCAAGACCTGATCGGCCGCCGGTTCGACTTGAACGGTGGCGGCAAAATGTGCCAAACCCCGGTAAGACACGATCAACACTGTTCAAAAGGTCTGGCTGTCCTTGGTAAAGCGCATCACATTTATGATTTTCGCCGCCTCGCTGGCGGCACCAACGCTCACGCTGGCACACTCCGGCGCGACCGGCATTGTAAAAAAACGCATGGACGTCATGGAGGATGTCGGCGCGGTGATGAAAGAGCTTGGCGCCATGGTCAAGGGAGAGGCGAGTTTTGACGCGTCCACAGTGTCCAGTCGCGCCGGTGACCTGAAAGCCCATGCCGCCGGCATGCCGGGCCTGTTTCCGGAAGGCTCCATCCATGGCCCCAGCGAAGCGCTGCCCGTAATTTGGGAGGATTTTGAGCGTTTTAGAAGAATCGCTTCAGAACTTGAGTCCGCTGCTGAAGCCTTGTCACTGGTCAACGAGCCCGCTGCCCTGCCCGCAGCACTGGGCACGGCTGGACGGACCTGCAAGGCCTGTCATTCGAATTTCCGCAAACCGTGACTGTTTCTGATCATATCGTCGTAGCGGCATTGTACAGGTTTGCCCGATTTGACACACCGCAGGAGTTGCAGGGCGCGCTTGCCAGCATTGCCTGCCATCATGGCGTGAAGGGCACACTTTTGCTGGCACGGGAAGGCATCAACGGCACCATCGCCGGAAGCCGCGAAGGTATTGACGCCGTGCTGGCCCACATCCGCACGTTTCCAGGATGCGCTGATATCGAGCATAAGGAATCCCGGGCAGCGGACATGCCTTTCAACAGACTGAAAGTACGCCTGAAACGCGAGATCGTGACCATGGGCGTGGAAGACATCGACCCCAACCAGATTGTCGGCACCTATGTGGAGCCGCAGGACTGGAATGACCTGATCAGTGATCCTGACACGATAGTCATCGACACACGCAACGACTACGAGGTGTCAATCGGCAGTTTCGAAGGCGCTGTTGACCCGGAAACCAAGTCATTCCGGGAGTTTCCGGACTGGTTGAACGCCCGCCATAATGAGCTGGCCGGCAAAAAGGTCACCATGTTCTGTACCGGCGGCATCCGGTGCGAGAAGGCAACGGCCTTTGCCAGGCAAGCCGGCATCGATGAGGTGTACCATCTCAGGGGCGGCATACTGAAATATCTCGAACTGGTGCCGC
>JBCCVY010000028.1:0-16637 GCA_039194725.1 Pseudomonadota bacterium | reverse complement strand
GGGTGCTGGCGGTGGTCAATACCAAGCCGGTTGCAACCCTTCCCGACGTGCCGGCGATTACCGACGCCATCCCCGACATGGCAAAGTTCCTGCCCTGGGGCCCGTTTTACGGTGTGTTCGTCAGGCAGGACGTGCCGGACGATGTGAAAGCCAAGCTTGTTGCCACTTTCGACACCGCGGCGAAGAGCGAGACCTTCAAGACGCTGATGGCCAACAAGGGCAACATCATCATGAACATTTCCGGTGATGAAGCAGCGTCGTTCCTGAAGAAATGGCAGCAGGTGACCGCCTGGGCGCTTCAGGATACCGGTGCAGCCAAGGTGAATCCCGAGACGCTCGGCATTATGCGGGCCAAGTAAGCGATGAACCGGCCCGCGCGATGCGGGTCGGGCTATCGTATCAGGCCCGTTGCGCAGGTAGCCGATGAGTGACGCCCCAAGACCTTCAGCGCGCCGCCCGGGCGAGGTGGCGTTCTCGCTGTTGCTGGCCATGTTCAGCGTGACCGCATTCTGGCAGTCCTACGCCATATCGGGTTTCAGGGGATTGTCGGAACCCGGCGTGTTTCCGATGCTGGCATCGGCCACCATGCTTCTCAGTTCTCTGGTGATCCTGCGGGACGTGATGTCGAAACAAGCTGGCTCGGAGACGGGATTGGCACCGTTCCGGCGCGACATTGTTCCCGTGCGCCTGATCGTCGTGGTCGGGCTCATTCTGGCCTATGTCGTCACCATGCCGCTGCTGGGCTTTGTCGTCAGTTCGGCAGGGTTTCTGTTTCTGGCAGTCTGGTATCTGTGGCGAAAGGGTCCGCTGGTGTCTGCCGGTCTCACCCTGGCATCGCTGGCCGCAATCTACTTCATCTTCCGGCAGGTGTTTCAGGTTGTGCTTCCCCAGGGCAGCCTGATACAGGGCGTGTTCTGACATGGAGGTGCTGGGACATCTGGCGATCTCATGGCTGGATCCGTGGCTGCTGTTCCTGACCGCTGCGGGTACGCTTGCAGGCATCTATGTGGGCGCCATCCCCGGCCTTTCGGTGACGATGGCGATGTCCATCCTGATTTCGTTCACCTTCAAATGGGAAGTAAATGATGCACTGGCGCTGATTGCCGGCGTCTTCGTCGGCGGCGTTTATGGCGGCTCGAGAACCGCGATCCTGCTCAACATACCCGGTGCGCCGAGCGCCATCGCGACGGCACTTGAAGGCTACCCGATGGCAAAACGCGGCGAGGCCGGCCAGGCCATCGGCCTGACCACCGTGATGTCGGTGTTCGGCGGCTTTGTCGGCATAGTCGCGCTGGCGATGTTTGCGCCGCTGATCTCCAGTTTCGCCATCATGTTCAATTCACGCGATTACCTCCTGCTGGGCATGATCGGCATCCTGCTGGTGGGAACCCTGTCCGGGGAAAGTTTCGCCAAGGGTGCGTTTGCCGGGGCGCTTGGGGTTCTGATCGGCATGGTTGGGCTCGACCCGATGACCGCAGAGGGAAGGTTCACGTTCGGGTCGATCACATTGATGGGCGGCATCCCCTATGTTGCCGCCATGATCGGATTTTTCGGCGTTGCCGAGGCGCTGACGCAGCTCAAGAACCTCGACCTGCCGGTGATCAGGCAGAAGATTGACCGCATCGTCCCGAAACTGTCCGATGTGAAGAGATACTTCCGGCTGGCGGTTCGCGCCTCCGGCATCGGCACGATCATCGGAGCATTGCCTGGAACCGGCGGAGATATTGCGGCCTTGCTGGCCTATGACGATGCCAGGCGGACAACCAAGAATCCGGAAGTGCCGTTTGGCAAGGGCTGCAAGGAAGGCCTCGTTGCCCCGGAGGTCGCCAACAATGCTGCGGTCGGCGGGTCGTTTGTGCCGATGCTGACACTTGGCATTCCCGGCGATGCGGTCACAGCGGTTATCATCGGCGCCTTGTTCATCCATGGCCTGAAACCCGGTCCGCTGTTGCTGGTCGAGACCCCACATCTGTTCTGGTTCACGGTCGGCAACCTGGCACTGGCCAACATATTCCTGCTGATCTTCGGACTGACGGGCATCAAGATTTTCACCAAGATCGTCGAATGTCCCAAGGCGATCCTTATTTCGCTGATCATTGTGCTGTCGGCTGTCGGCACCTATGCGATCCAGAACAACCCGGCGCATGTGTACTGGATGCTCGGCTTCGGGGTGGCAGGCTACTTTCTCAAATCCTACGGGTTTCAGGTCGGGCCGGTCATTCTCGGTGTGATCCTGGGCCCGATGATGGACGCCAACTACCGGCGCGCCATGATCGGGGCGAGGGGGGATGTGGGCACCTTCCTGTGGGATTTCGTGTCGCACCCGATATCGCTTGTGCTGTCAGTGGCGTTTCTGCTGATGTTGTTGTCGCAAACCCCCTTGTGGCGGCCGCTAGTCTCGAGGCTGCGGCGGCACGAATAGTTGGCGGGAGGCGGGCCAACTCGGCTATGGTGCAAATGGTGAGGCATGCAGAAAGCAATCAAGTTTCTTCACTCCCTGGCATCGTGCGGCCTGATCGGCGCATTGCTCGGCTACATGATTGTCCTGATCATCGCACCGCAGGACACACCGGCTGACTATGCCGACATGCGGCAGTCCATCAATGGCTTGAGCAATTACCTGCTGGTGCCGTCGCTGGCGGTTGCGCTGGTGTCGGGACTGGTGTCTATGATCGTGCAGCCGGTGTTTATGGAAAGGCGCTGGGTGTGGGTCAAGGCGTTGTCCGGCATTGCCATGTTTGAAGGCACCCTGGCCATCGTGGGGGCGAAGGCCAACCACGCGGCGAAGGTCTCGCTACAAATTGCAGAAGGCACCGCGAAGCCCGATGCGCTCGATACCGCGCTGGCGTATGAGTGGTATTCGCTGGCATTCATCACGGCGCTTTCAGTGGCAAATGTCGCGCTTGGCGTATGGCGCCCGCCGCTGGGCAGGCGGCAGGCCGAAACGACTTAAGCCATTGTGGCTTCAGCCGTCATGGCCAGTTCGCAGTGATGGTTGCAGGCCCAGACGCTGAAACCGGTGTCGGAGGTCTTGCGGACATGCAGCGAAAACTCGTGGATATGGGTCAGCGGGCTGAGCGCGCGGAAGGTGAAGCCGGCTAGCTGTCTGCCGGGCGCCTGCTTGCAAGCCAGATCCATCAGCAGTGTTGCGGTCAGCGGACCGTGGATGATGAGGCCGTCATAGCCTTCCTCGTCGCGGCAGAAATCCACGTCGTAGTGGATGCGGTGGCTGTTGAAGGTGATTGCGGAATAGCGAAACAACTGAACTGGGGAGGCGATGAGAGTGACCGATGTGTCTGCATCATCACGCGGCAGCATCGGCTCCGGCGGCACCGCGCCTGGTGCCGGGGCCTCGCGATAAACGATCTGGTGTTCTTCTCGCATGCTGCCGCCGCGGTCGCCGGCAAACTCGTGGCCGACACGGACAAACACCAGGTGTCCGGTGCGGCCCTGCTTTTCCTCCACCGACAGGATGGTCGAGGTCTTGTCAACGGTCTCGTCGATGCGAAGCGGCTGGGCAATTTTCAGATCACCGGATGCCCACATGCGCCGTGGCAGTGTGATCGGCGGCAGAAATTCCCCCAGTGCCTGATGGCCGTCGCGGCCGATGCCGGACAGTGGCGTGATGTCGGGAAAATATGCCCAGTGCCAGCCGGGCGGCAGTGCGGCAGCCTCCCCGGGCATCGGGCAATCAAATGTCGCCGCGATCTTTTCCAGCTGACCCTGGTCTATTGTGTCCCGCGTGGACCGGCTGCGGCCAACCCAGCCTGTCAGATCGCTAAGCGTCATTTGCCGATCTTGTCCAGGTCGTACGGGGTCGACTGATAGGCCTCGTTCAGCCAGTTGCCGAACAACAGATGCGCATGGCTGCGCCACCGGTTTTCCGGTGTCCGCGACGGATCGTTGCCCGGGAAGTAGTTGGGCGGGATGTTGATCGGTTTGTTGGCAGCCACATCGCGATGATACTCCTCAGCCAGCGTGGTCGAGTCATATTCAATGTGGTTGAACATGTACAAGGCCCGCCGGGCATGATCATTGACCAGGCAAAGTCCTGCATCATCTGCCTCCATCAGCACTTCCAGCCCGTGGTCTGTGGGCAGATCGGCCCGGCGCACTTCGGTCCAGCGTGAAACGGGGATGGAAAAGTCATCCGAAAACCCGCGCAGGTACGGCGATGCCGGGTTCAGGTTGCGATGCCGGTACACGCCAAATGCCTTGGCCGCAAGCTCGTGCTTGGGAACACCGTGATAGTGGTGCATTGCCGCCTGGGCGCCCCAGCAGATGTGCATGGCGGAATGAACGTGGCTGTCGCACCAGTCAAGTATTTCCTGCATCTCCGACCAGTAGGTGACATCTTCGAACTCGAGCAGTTCGATCGGAGCGCCGGTGATGATGAAGCCGTCAAATTTCTCGCTGCGCACATCTTCAAACGGCCGGTAGAAATTCAGCATGTGTTCCGACGATGTCAGCTTCGACGTGTGATGGGTCATCTTGATGAGCGTCATCTCCACCTGCAACGGTGTTGCACCGCACAGCCGGGCAAACTGGGTTTCGGTGCGCTGCTTGTTGGGCATCAGGTTGAGCAGGCCAACCCGCAACGGGCGTATGTCCTGGCGTGCGGCCTCGTCATCATCCATCACCATTACGCCTTCCTGTTCCAGGGTGGCGCGGGCAGGCAGGTCTGTCGGTATCTTGATGGGCATGAGGGGTCTTGCTTTGCTGGTCTTGTATTCAGGCGATGGCACGGGTCAGCAGATCGAGAAAGTCCTTGTCATCCCTGATCTGCGGAATTTCGTGCATTTCAACCACATAGCCATGGTTTTCGGCAATCTGTTCATAGAGCGGAATGCGATGATGCAAAAGCCGTTCAAACCCCCACACGATGAATTCATCCGGATCGACGTCATCGTCGCGGGTGATGCCGTGCTGCTGCTTGAACGAATCCCAGGTCTGTTCAAGGAATTCCGGCTGGTAGTACATGGGTTTCGGCATGCCCCGGAACCGCTCGACCAGGGCGGCCGAGTGTTCCTCGGTGCCGCGAATGTACAGCAGCAAGGTCGTGTCGGCGAGGGCGGACAGCACCGGGTCGGACGGGTCGCCGGCATCGACCACTTCGCACAGCGAACCGCCGGAATCGCAGATAAAGTGGTCATAGGTGTAGATGTCACGCGACTTGGCCATGAAATGAGGCACATCGGCGAGCGCACTGATTTCGGCTTGCCGGTGCTGGGCCTGGCGCCGCTTGTACTCGGCAAACGGAATGCCGCCCTTGTCCGGGTTGCCGGGCTTGCCGAGATAGGTGGACAGCGGATCGAGGTTGTCGAAGCTGATGTTCGACGAGATGTAGATCGAGTCGGTTTTCAGGAGTTCACGCAGAAACGGGTTCTTCATCGCTTCGCGCTTGAAATTGTCGACGATGTGCTCGCCCATGTACCGGGTGCCGATGCGGTAGTCGACCGAGTAGTGGAACCAGTCGTCGCGGCGCAACAGGTTTGCCAGTGTGGTCTTGCCCACACCCGACATGCCCATGATGGTCACTGCCTTGGACGGCCAGTTCAGCAATTCTTCTGCGCTGGAAAACTTCATCTGACTTTTTGCCCCGTTCGAATGCAACTTTGTTAGCGCAACACGGAGAAAGTCAAAAGGCCCGAGTTACGGTCAGCGCCAGGCCGTGCGAGTCATACCGGCTCAGGGCATCATTGGAGAAGTTGCGGGTGTAGGTGTATTCCAGCTGCGGTGCAAGTCCGCGCCAGTAGAAGTCGCGCTTGGTGATAGACATGCGGCCGGTCACGCGGGTCTGGTTGCGCTGCTCGCCGAGCAACGGATAGTCGCCGTCGGAAACCGAGTAGCGCACGGTGGCCTCGGCAAATCCGGTCAACCCCCATGGCAGTTCGTGATACAGGCCCGCGCCGCCGGTGCCGTTCCAGTTGTCGAGGTGATCGCGCTGGGTTTCGGTTCTGCCAAGGCCCGCCTTGGCAAACAGCAGCGTGTTTTCGTTGACGGCATACTTCAGCTGCGTGGTGGCCGTGCTGGTCCAGCCGTCCAGGTAGGTGGCCTCGTCGTAGCGGTTCCAGACGTGCTTGAGCTGGGTGTAAATCTGGGCTTTCGGCGTCACCAGGTAACTGATGATCGCCTGTGGCCCAACCGACCAGATGAATTCATCGGCGCCGTACCAGCCCTGCGTCGCAACCGCTCCGAAGGCAACGGAGTATTTCGGTTGCCGGTAGCGCAACAGGGCAGTCTGGTTCAAGGCAGTCTGATCGAAGCGGACACCGTCGTACTGCACAAGGTTCGTGCCGCTAGAGACAATCAGGCTGAGGTCCTTTCTCAATCTCAGATTGTAACCGATGTTGCCGCCGCCGCGAAAGCCGATGCCGGATTTCTCCCTGGCCTGGTTGCCGACCTCGAAATCCAGCCCGCCCACATTGATCACCTCAAGGCTGGTGCCGTTGTTGAAGTTTGTCGACGGGGCAATCGACCCCCAAACGTTGAAGCTCCAGGTCTTGCGGGCCTCGATGGCGTTGATGGCTGCATCAAAGGTGCGCTGGGCATTCGTGTTTGGCGCCGACGCGCGCAGCAGGAAGAGATGGTGTGCCGCGCTGCGGTCTTCCTTGTTGTCGTAAAGCGCCCGGGCCAGTTCTGCGCGCACGGCGGTAAGCTTTGGATCGTTGGCCAGGACTTCGCGATAGATGCGGATGGCCTCTTCCAGGTTGCCGCGTTCGTGCTCGATCATGGCGCGCATGAACCGATTGCGGTTGTGCCCGAATCTTCCCTTGAACGGGGCGGCGTGAAGCAGAGTTTCGGCAGCGTCCGGCTGTCCGTTTCTGATCAGTCGGCCGAGGATCTTCAGGCGCCGGCCGGCCGGCAGCGTTGCGAATTCCTTGCGCGTTGCTTCCGGGACCAGCAGTGTTGCCGGGCGCTGCCGGGTGTCGTTCAGTGCCGTTGGCAACGAGGTCTTGGTGCCGGCGGAAACCGGCGCCGTCTGCGCCAGCGCGGATTGAAGGAACACCGGCAACAGCAAAACGGCAACGATCACGACAAGAGCGCGCCCGAAGGCGCGCTCTGGAGATGATGTGGAAAAACTGCCGGCTGGGATCATGGAGTGGGAACAGGCGCCGGAATAGCCACTATAGGTGCACCGCCCTGCGAAACGCCGAACCCGCCCTGCAGGTCAAATGTGCCGCGCCGGTCGTCATTGATGCCGGTGTCGCCGCCACTCGGGCTTGGCTTGACGGCATAGACGCCAAATACACCAGAGACGTTTTCAGCGCCTGCACCAAAGGTGGCCGCACTAAGAGCCTGATCGCCATTGACCCAACCGCCGTTGCTGCCGGGATCGGTGACTGTCGCAGTGCCGTTGATGGCGCCTTCGTCGGTGATGGTGCCTTCCAGTTGCACCTCGGCATTATGAAACGCTGCTATGTCGCCCGGGCTGGCCACAGGAGGGCCGGAGGTGGCGCTGGCGCTTGATGTGGACTGGGCGATGTATTCATCACCTGCCTGCCGATGAACGTCGAGCTGGACGACAGTGCCGTCACTTTCGGTCTTCTCCCAGAACTGCGGTGTCAGGGTGCCGGTCAACTGATCGGCGGAGAGGTCCAGCGAGACCGATGCATGGCCCTGGACGCGCCACGCACCATCCAGGGTCTGATAGCTTGCCGCCTGGCCCCAGCCAGTCGTCTTGGCCTGTCCGACATAGCTGCCCTCATAGTTCAGCGTGGCGCCGCCCAGAGCGGTGATCTGATCCGGCGTGGTGCGCGAGCTGGCGCCGTCTGCCTCGCCGAAGAACCAGGCATCCTGGTCACGGTTGGCGTCGCGGAAGTGGGCCACGTAGTTCTCGGTTCCTGCAGCGCCGGTGAAATCCCAGTACTGCAGTTCCACATCAATGCCTTCGGACGGTGAAATGCGCCGGAACTCAGAGTACTCGGCATCTTCGACGCGATGCGGTGTGAAGTTGTCGGCGGCCACCTGGCTTGCGTATTCGATTTCTGGGTTGGCTGTCTTGTGTTCGAAAATGGCGACCTGCTGCTCACCGACAAAGCCGACCGGTGCGTTCGGGTCCACCAGTACCCTGGCAGATATAAACTGGGTCGGGTCATTGGGATCATTGTTGATGGTCAGGGCGGTGCGGGCCGAACCGTCCACCACACGGGAACCGTCGGTGAATACGAGCGAATTGTCGCCGGCACCTGTGGGCAGGTCACCGCCGTTAGGCTCGCCGGACGGCTCATCGCCGGACAGGCCGTCGCCGCCGGGCCCGTCGACCACGGCTGCACCACTGATATAGGCGTCATCGAAACCGGACGCACAGCCGGAAAGTGCGGTGCCGGCCAGGGCCAGCAGAAGAATCACAGAAGGGGAACGCATGAATACTGCCTCGCATCACGTACATTGGATGAGGCGGATGATGGCGCATCGTGGTTAATTTTGTTCTAAGCGTTCACGATTGATTAGTGTTAACAGAACCTTACTCTGCTTCGGTGTATTCGAGCAGCTCGCCAGGCTGGCAATTCAGCGCCTGGCATATCTTTTCCAGTGTTTCAAAACGCACGCCCTTGACCTTGCCTGACTTGAGCAGCGAGATGTTCTGCTCGGTGATGCCGACCAGTTCGGCCAGTTCCCGCGAGCGCATTTTGCGCCGCGCCAGCATGACGTCCAGATTGACTACAATGGGCATGTGCGAACCTCGTGCGGAACCGGGCTAGACGATAGAGCGATTCTCTTCGGCCACCGTGAACGCCTCGTCGAGCAGGCGGCCCATCATCATGATCAGGGCGGCGATCACCAGCGTGGCGAGATTGGTGCTGGACAGGTTTACCGCAACCATGCGCTGGCCGTCGGGCAGGTGGGCGGTCAGGACCGCGCTGATGGCTGCGCCTGCCACAATCTGTGCGATGGCGACGCCGACCAGCGCCTGTCCGAACCGCTTGATGTGCAGGCCGGCGCCGGCCGGAAACAGATCTCCGGTCCTGTACAGTTCGAAAAACGCCCTGACCTGCCACAGGCCATAGAGCAGCAACAGAGGGGCAACCGATCCAAGCAGGTGCATCACGACCTTCTGCCAGCCTGCCAGATCCGCCCATTCCACGCCGTCCAGTTGTGCCGGCACGGCCTGCGCAATGTAGCCGGGATACAGCAGCACAACAGCGCCGGCAGCCATGAACAGGCCCATGCTGACCAACGTCAGCCAGCTCAGGCGGGTTGCCATGCGGGCAATGGATTTTGATGGCTGCATGTCGATCTCCTTGCAATGTGCCTTTACAAGAACACATTTTATGATAATAAAAAATTACTGTAAAACGATAAAAAATAAATTCAAGGCATTAATATGAAGCTCTTCAAACGGATAGCCCAGACAGGCTTGGTGTGCGCCTTTCTGGCAAGTTGTGCCACGATTCCCGCCAGCAGCATCTACAAGCTGCGCAATTTCGATATCGCCACGACGGACGTCTCCCAGTTGAGGATTGCAGTACAGATACCGCAATTCATCCGGATCACGCCGGCGGGTGTCAAAATGACCATTGCCGCGCGCCTGCAGGGCGGGTCTTTAAATGAAAGCGAGACATTCGTTCTGAGTGAACTCGACGCGCACGGCGCGTCAGGTGAGCAACGGCCACAGCCGGCGAAATGGACGCAAGTTGCCGCCTACAGGCTGAAACCGGCAGACATCGACCGAATATCCGCCTTCCGGGACAGGATTGCGGATCTCAAGCAGCGCCACGGCGATCAGGTAAAGGGTTCGATCAGCATTGGCGTGGACAGTTGCGCGAGAACGCTGATCCCCAACGGGCCGGTGCACATCACAACCTGGATCAAGTCTGAAGAGACGGCTGAATATGTGGTGTTGAACCGCAATCTCGACCTGCGCCGAGAAGCGAAAAAGGCCGGCCAAGCACTGGAGATCGAACCATGCCAAGACTGACAATGATTTTGCTCCTGATGATGGGGCCGCTGCTGGCGGCGTGCAGTTCCAGCGATGTTGCCGACACAATCGTGGCCGCGACCGGAAACACCCTGCGCAGCAATTGCGAGCAGGCCGGGAACTGCGAGGTCTACTGCAAGCGCGAGCAGACCATCAAAACCCATGATGGCCGCTGTGTCGGGGAGTGACAACGGTGTTGCGTTACCGCCCCTCGCGGCGTGCCATGAAGGCGAGGCGCTCGAACAGGGCGACATCCTGTTCGTTTTTCAACAGGGCGCCGTGCAGCGGCGGGATGACCTTGGTTTGGTCCTTCTGGCGCAACGTCTCCGGCGTGACATCTTCATTCAGCAGCAGCTTTATCCAGTCGAGCAGTTCGGACGTGGACGGCTTCTTCTTCAGGCCCGGCACGTCGCGCACCTCATAGAAGATGTTCAGCGCTTCGCTCACACGGCGCTGCTTCAGGCCGGGATAGTGGACCTCGATGATGTCCTTCATGGTGTCGGCGTCGGGAAACTTGATGAAGTGGAAGAAACAGCGGCGCAGGAAGGCGTCCGGCAGTTCCTTCTCGTTGTTGGAGGTGATGATGACCACCGGCCGGTGCTCCGCCTTGATGGTTTCGCCGGTCTCGTAGACGTGGAACTCCATGCGGTCGAGTTCCTGCAGCAGGTCGTTGGGAAACTCGATATCGGCCTTGTCGATCTCGTCGATCAGCAGCACCGAGCGCTGGTCGGCCGTGAACGCCTCCCACAGCTTGCCGCGCTTGATGTAGTTCTTGATGTCATGCACCCGTTCATCGCCAAGCTGGCTGTCGCGCAGGCGTGATACCGCGTCATATTCATACAAGCCCTGCTGGGCCTTGGTGGTCGACTTGATGTGCCACTCCAAAAGCGGCGTGTCGATTGCCCTGGCAACCTCGTGGGCCAGAACGGTCTTGCCAGTGCCCGGCTCGCCCTTGATCAGAAGCGGTCTCTCCAGCACGATTGCCGCATTGACGGCCACCCGCAGGTCTTCGGTGGCAATGTAGTCGCTGGTGCCTTCAAATCTCATGTCGCTGGTCGGCCTTTCTTCAATTCTGTCGTGGTAGTTGCGGTGAGGCTTTGTGCCCCAAGCAGGGGTTGCTTGCAATGGCTTGCCTGCTTGCGCGAAACAATTGGAATCAATGACATGCCACTCGCCTGAATGCCTGCAAGTGTCAACAACCCTTCATGGAATCACTTTTCACTGACGTGTCTCATTAACTGGTTGCGCAGGCCGTGTCCGAACGATATAGAGGCGCAATCAGTCGCAGTTTTTGAAACCGAGGATTGAAGTTCATGGGAGAGAGCAAGCCGATTCCGCTATCCAAGCTGGAAAAGGAGCCGTTCATGAGCGAACGGCAGCAAGAATACTTCCGGGCCAAGCTGCTGGCCTGGAAAGAGGACATCCTGCGGGAAAGCCGCGAGACCCTGCAGAACCTGCAAACGGAAAATCTGGTATTGCCGGATGCGGCGGACAGGGCGTCCACGGAAACGGACCGGTCACTGGAGTTGCGCACCCGTGACAGGCAACGCAAGCTGATCGCGAAAATTGAAGCCGCTTTGAAGCGGATCGACGACGGTATTTACGGATATTGTGAAGAGACCGGCGAGCCGATCTCGCTGCGCCGCCTGGATGCGCGGCCCATCGCCACGCTGTCCGTCGAGGCGCAGGAACGCCACGAGCGCCGCGAAAAGGTTTACCGCGACGACTGACCGGCATTTGCTGCCGCGTTGGGATCAGACAATTGGAAAAGCGCCGAAGTTTCGAACTTCGGCGCTTTTTTTGATCGGGGGCGGAACGCAGACGGGCCCTAGTTCTGATCCAGATCGTGTTCCACGGCCCGCAAGTTTGGCGGCCGATCGGCCGGCTGGCGTTCCGCGAAAACCGGTGCCCGCGGCGCAGGCCGCGCGCCCAGCGGACGAACGTTTCCGGCGGGCTCGGTAGGGCCCAGCGGCGGCGCGTCCTTGGCCGAGCCGGCTGGCGGAGCGGCGGGAATGCTGTCGACGGCTTCCGCGGCCAGGTTCCTGTTTCTCTTGGCGGCTGCAGCGGCGCCCTGGCGTGACGGCCGGGTCGGGATGCCGGCCTCGATGACCACGTCCTGCGAGCCGCCGACCAGCACCAGGTGTTCCACATCGTCACGACGGACCAGCACCAGGAACCGGGACTTGTCGACTTCGTAGTATTCGGAAATGCCGAGCCGGGAGCCGCGCTTGGCGCGCACACGGCCACCCAGGGCACGTATCATCAGCCAGGCGAAAATGAACACTGCCAGCACAACGCCGCCAAGGTAAATCCAGTTCATATAAGGTTCCAGAAGTTCCATTTTCGATCCCCCAAGATTGTGTTCGCCTGACAGATTTCATCTCCCGATGTACAATAATTGCACATCAGTGCGGTCAAGCGCCAGTAATGTATGGTTGAATCTAACGCCCGTTTAGGGCTGATACATGGCACAATTCGCCTATACTTGCACCTGATTCGGGGCGACGCCGCACGTCAGGCACACAGGGGTTCATGAGCAAGGACATACAAATCGAACCGGAAAACGCTTCTTCGAACCAGGCCAAGACGGCACCGCCGCCACCTGAAAAAGAAGCCGATCCGGTGCCGGGCAGGGAAACGGCGGTTCGCGAGCTGCGGCCGGCCCAGTCCGACGGCAAGCCGGTGCTCAGCCTGTTGTTGGCGATCTCGCTGGCCATAGTTGTGTACTTCGCCGTGCAGTCTACCGCCAGCGTGGTGCCGCAGGTCGTGGTGGTGGCGCTGGCCCTGATGTCGCTGATGGGTCTCATTGCGGTGTTCGGCGCGCTTGCCGGCTTCGTGCATTTCGGACGCGCACCTCGTCAGAAGGAGTTTTTCGACCAGTTGTTTGATGCTGTGTCGGAGCCGTGTGTGGTTTCCGATGCGCGCGGACTGATCATCTACTCCAACACCTCCTACCAGCGCCTTGTCGCAGCCACCGGGCAGACCAGGATTGTCAATCTGGAGACGCTGTACTCGGGATATCCGGACGTGTCGGAACGGGTTTACCGGCTGGCCCGCGCCGCGCGCGAGGGCAAGGATGCATCCGAGCAGTTCAGGCTGGCGGCCGGGTCGGCAGCCGCGGGCGCGCGCAGCGATGAAGCAGCCTGGCTGCGTCTGCAGGTCAAACCGCTGAAAGTGGGCGCCGGCCAGCCCTATTCGGTATGGCGGCTGATCGACGAAACCGACGCCCGGGCGTCCCAGGAAGATGCCTTTGAAAACCTGCAGTACATAATCAACTACCTCGACCACGCGCCGGCAGGTTTCTTCTCGACCACGGCAGACGGCGCGATAGCCTACGTGAATGCCACTCTGGCGGAATGGCTGGGGCTGGACCTGTCTGCCACCACCGACGGCAACCTGAAGCTGTCCGACATCGTCACTGAAAAGGGCGCCAAGCTGCTTGGCGGCATAGAGCCCGAGGCCGGACGTCCGGTCACCGAAGTGTTTGACCTGGACCTTACCACCCGCACGGGCGAGACCATCCCGGCCCGCGTGGTGCATCGCTGCGAGTTTGACGGCGAAGGCAAGTTGCAGCCGTCGCGCACGCTGGTGCTTGACAGGCGGGCGCACTTTGCGGTCGAGAAGAACTCCGGCGAAGCCCAGGTGCAGATCTCACGGCTGTTCAATTCGCTGCCCATCGGCATCGTGCAACTGAATGCCAAGGGCACCATCGACACCATGAACGCCGCGTTCCTCGAACTGGCGCCCAACGCCAAGCGCCGCGGTTCGCTGTCAAAACTGGTGCGCGAAGACGAACGTGAAACACTGGAGCGGCTGGTCGCCGATGCGGCGGGAGGCAAGGCGGAAACCAAGCCGACCGATGTTCATTTCCTGGGGGCTGAGGAAACCTCAGGCCAGGTCTACTGTGTGGCAGATGAGACCGGCGGCAAGGGCGCCGTGATGGTTTTTGCCGTGGATACGACAAAGCATTCGTCTCTGGAAACACAGCTTGCACAAAGCCAGAAAATGCAGGCGGTCGGCCAACTGGCCGGCGGCGTGGCGCATGACTTCAACAATGTGCTGACGGCGATTATCGGATTCTCCGACCTGTTGCTGGCGCGCCACCGGCCGACCGATCCGTCGTTTGCCGACATCATGAACATCAAGCAGAACGCCAACCGGGCGGCAAACCTGGTGCGCCAGCTGCTGGCGTTCTCCCGCCGCCAGACGCTGCGGCCTGAAGTGCTGTCCCTGACAGACGTGCTGTCGGATCTCGGCAATCTGCTTGGCCGGCTGCTTGGCGAGACGGTCGAACTGAAGATAGTGCATGGCCGTGATCTGGCCCGTATCAAGGTCGACATCAACCAGTTCGAACAGGTGGTGATCAACCTGTGCGTGAATGCCCGCGACGCCATGCCCGACGGCGGTGTGCTGACGCTGAGATCCAGCAATGTGTCGGCGACAGACTCGGAGAACGTCAAGCCGGGCCTGATGCCGCCGGGAGATTATGTGCTGCTGGAGGTTGCCGACACCGGCACCGGCATGCCGCAGGACGTGCTCGACAAGATCTACGAGCCGTTTTTCTCCACCAAGGAAGTGGGCAAGGGAACCGGACTTGGCCTGTCGACCGTTTACGGCATCATCAAGCAGACCGGCGGCTTCATCTTCTGTGAAAGCGCGATGGGCAAGGGGACGACGTTCAAGGTCTACCTGCCGCAATATGTCGAGACCCAGGAAGAGGAATCAGCCCGCGTGGCGGATGCCGCTACCGGTGAGCAGAAGAGCGTCGACCTGACCGGCACCGGCACCATTCTGCTGGTTGAGGACGAAGACGCGGTTCGCTCATTCGCCAAGCGGGCGTTGGAATCGCGTGGTTACACGGTGTTGGAGGCGGATTCCGGCGAGATCGGGCTCGAGGTGCTGGAGGAATACGGCGAGGAGCCCGACCTGATCGTGTCAGACGTTGTGATGCCGGAAATGGACGGGCCAAGCATGCTGCGCGAGCTGCGCAAGCGCGGCATCAAGACCAAGATCGTTTTCATCTCCGGGTATGCCGAAGATGCGTTTGAAAAAAATCTTGAAGGCCAGACGGACTTTGCCTTCCTACCCAAGCCGTTCACCCTGAAACAGCTTGCCGAGGCGGTGAAGGAAGCCATCGGCTGAGCCTGCTGGACTCGGGTACGGAAACGATGTAACTAACCACTTATCGAGAGCGCCGATTTGAGCATCAGCTTGCGGGCGCGGAACAAATACAGCTAAAGCGAAGAGAACTTCTCGTTTTCTTCAATTTCAAAGAGCCCACGAGGCGGAAGAGAAACGATGAACGTTCATTCTACCAATCTGTCTGTCGGTTCCAGGATACCGGTGTCTCGCATTGTTGAGGCACGGCGGTCGCTGCCGCACTGCTCCTTGTCTTTCGAGGTTGAATTCGAGGTGGATGGCCTTGAGGGACTCTCAGACCTGGTTTTGCTGCTGGCCCGCGCAGGCCTGACCTGCGACGCGCTGCGCTATCGCCGAAACGGCAGCATTCTTGTGCGTCTTTGCGACAGTGAAGGTTCGGACCTCGCACTGCTGGAAGTTGGCCTGGACCAGTGCACCTCGCTCACAATGGTGCGGTGGACCACGGTGCTTTCAAAAACTGCAGACTGAGCGATGGTGCCTGGCAAGCGATCGTAATGCCGGATGGTTTTGCGTTCCGAGGGATCTGGTGGCAAGGCCTGTGCTAATGTTCGCCGACAATCACTAGAGCAATATGGGTTCACTTGAAGCCATAAAGTTGCTCCAGCACTTTGAAAGCGATCAGTTTTATGGTTTTCGATTGATTCAATCAAAAACCATACTGATCTAGGCAAACCGACATTGGAGGTCGCCATGCGCCCGGCAAGGAAGGATCAGATCCGGATGCTGCTGAAGAGCATCGAAACCGGAGACCCCGGTCCCGTCTCAGTTGTCAATGAAGCGAAGTACATCCAGCACAACCCCCAAACCCATGAAGGCAGCGAAGGTCTGACCGCACTGTTCAAGCGGCTTTCCAAGACATCGCCACGTGTCAATGTTGTGCGGGCATTCGAAGATGGCGATTTCGTCTTTGCCCATACCGAGTATGATTTTTCCCGCAGAAACATTGGTTTTGAAGTGTTCCGGTTTGAAGGCGAACAGGCGATTGAACACTGGGACAACATCCAGAAAAGGCAGGGACCAAACCAATCAGGCCGCAGCATGGTGGACGGGCCAACGCAGGCCGATGACCATGAACTGACCGAGACCAATCGCCAGCTGGTGCGGCGTTTCGTTGAGGATGTGCTGGTGCAAGGTCACCTTGACCGGATCGGAACCTACCTCGACGCCGAGACCTACGCTGAGCACAATCCCCGCACCGGCGACAGCCTTGCAGCGCTGCATTCTGCCCTGGAAGCTACAGACGATGGCCGCAGAGTGATCGACTACAGGCATATCCATCGGGTGCTGGCGGAGGGCAATTTCGTGCTTAGTGTGTGTGAAGGGTACCACTCGGGAGAACACTCGTCGTTTTATGATCTTTTCCGCGTCGCCAACGGAAGAATCGCCGAACACTGGGACACAACCGAAACAATCGCTCCCAGGCACGAGTGGAAGAACGACAACGGAAAATTCTAGGGCCTGACCCGGGGGTCAGGACCCATTAATCTTATCCATTCTGCGGGAGGATATTTTGCGTCTGACAGGGCGAAAGGGCGCAGGAAACCTGACGGTTTTC
>JBCCVY010000027.1:0-16721 GCA_039194725.1 Pseudomonadota bacterium | reverse complement strand
TGACGGTTTTCAAGCCCTTTCAACGCAGTCAGGGGCAAAATAGACCCCGCCCTTCGGGTTTGAGGGAAAACACCCGCCTGATGGCGAAAAATGCTCGACAAGGCAAAAAGCCTTGCCTTGCGCTGTTTCACCGTCATTCGAATGTTTTGGTTCAAACAGAATTGCATAAGATTAATGGGGCCTGACCCTAGCTGTCATGTGATGGTTGCCATGTGGTGAAGAAATGCCGATCCCTGATCAGTATTTCAAGCTGCGCCGGCAGGCAAACAAAAACCCCGGCTTGCGGATGTATGCAAACCGGGACTGGTGTCGATTTATCGGCTGAACCGTCTCCGGTCAGCTATTTCTTCAGAAGATCGCGGATTTCCGTCAGCAGTGCCACATCTGCCGGCGGCGCGGCTGGAGCGGCTTCTTCTTCCTTTTTCTTCATAGAGTTTGCCGAACGAACCACCAGGAACAGAATGAAGGCGACGATCAGGAAGTTGACGATCGCGGTAATGAAGCTGCCATAGGCCAGGACCGCGCCCTGTTCCTTGGCTGCATCGAGCGTGGCGGCGGTAACGCCGCTGGCCAGTGGCGCGAACATGTTCGAAAAATCGACGCCGCCGGTAACTGCACCGACAATCGGCATGATGATGTCGTCCACCAGCGACTTCACGATCAGGCCAAATGCACCGGCGATGATCACACCGATGGCGAGATCGAGCACGTTGCCCTTGAAGGCAAACTCTTTGAATTCCTTAAGCATGGTATTTCCCTCTAGATGGTATTCAAACACTGCCGCTGTAACGACAGGTATTTTGAAACTCTTAGCGTCAATTGTCATGAACTAAAAGTAGGGGCAAAATAAGCGCAATCAGCCGAAATACAACCTAAAATTGCAGCCGCATGTTCGATTGCCTGCAACCTGACTTCTGCTAGACTTAAGGCTTGGTTGCTCATCGTGAGCGGGCATAGAAAGGCTTGGATACGACCGTCATGCTTTCCACGTGGGGCGTCATACTCATTGCATTGGGTTATGTGGGCATTTTGTTCGCAATCGCTGCCTATGGTGACCGTAAGGCATCGGGCATGCGCCGTGGCGTGGGCCGGCCCTATGTCTACGCCCTGTCGCTCGCAGTGTACTGCACCTCCTGGACATTTTACGGCAGCGTTGGCCTGGCATCGACGTCAGGCTACTACTTCCTGCCGATCTATCTCGGACCGATCCTGCTGGTCGGCCTGTGCTGGCCGCTGGTCAGGCGCATTGTCAGCCTGTCCAAGGAACAGAACATTACATCGATCGCCGATTTCCTGTCGGCGCGCTATGGCAAGAACCAACTGCTCGGCGGTATCGCCGCCTTTATCGCGGTGATCGGGATCGTCCCCTACATCTCGCTGCAGCTGAAAGCCGTGTCGCTTTCGCTCAGCGCGCTCGGCCCCCTAGGCGTGGATACCGGCATACTGGAGACCGGATTTGGCGACGGACCCATGTTTGTTGCCATCTCCATGGCGGTCTTCGCCATCCTGTTCGGCACCCGGCATGCCGACGCCACCGAACACCAGAACGGCCTGATCCTGTCTGTCGCCGCAGAGAGCCTGGTCAAGCTCATCGCCTTCATCCTGGTCGGCGCCTTCATCACCTTTGCAATGATGGGCGGTCCTGCCCAGTTATACGAACGGGCGTCGCAAGACCCTGAAATAACAGCGCTATTCAGCGGGCCTATTGATCTGCCGCGGTTTATGACGATGACCTTCCTGGCCACCTGTGCCGTCATCCTGCTACCGCGCCAGTTCCATCTTGCGGTTGTCGAGAACACTTCGCTGGATGATGTCCGCAAGGCGTCCTGGACGTTTCCCCTGTACCTGGTGATGATCAACATCTTTGTCATCCCGATCGCGGTTGCCGGTTTGCTGATGTTCGACGGGCAGGCCGTCGACGGTGACACTTATGTGCTGGCCCTGCCGGTGGCCGACGGCCAGCCGCTGCTGGCCATGATCGCCTTCATTGGCGGTCTGTCGGCGGCAACCGCCATGGTGATCGTGGAAACCGTCGCCTTGTCGATCATGGTGTGCAACTCGATCGTGATGCCCCTGATGCTGCGTCGTGCAAGCGGTCAGATGTGGCAGGGCGACATGACTTCGCGCATTCTGCAGATCAGGCGCGTTGCCATCGGCGTCATCCTGGTTCTGGCCTATTCCTACTACCTGATGATCGGCAACAACGCGGCCCTGGCCCAGACCGGGCTGGTGTCGTTTGCCGCCGTAGCACAGTTTGCGCCGGCGTTTTTCCTTGGCCTGATCTGGACCCGCGGCAATGCCCGTGGCGCCATGTTCGGCCTTGTTGCCGGCTTTGTCGTGTGGACATACACCCTGCTTGTGCCGCTGTTCGCCGATGCCGGGTGGCTGCCGGCGGGCCTGATGAGCGATGGCCCGTTTCACATTGAGATGCTGCGGCCGCGGCATTTGTTCGGCAGCGACCTCGATGCGCTCACCCATGGGGTCATCTGGTCCATGGCGGCCAATATTGGCGCCTATGTTCTGATTTCGCTGTTTACCGGTGTTGATTCGGCCGAACGCACCCAGGCCCAGGCTTTCGTGCCGCGCGGGCAAACGGAAAACCTGCCGGCGCAAAACCAGCCTGAGGTTTCGATCAAGCAATTGCAGGCAACAGTGGAGCGCTATCTCGGCAAAGAGAGGACCAAGCGCTCGTTTGACGAACTCCATATGGCCCGCGCGGAAAAGCTGAAGCCGCGCAGCATGGCCGACCAGGAGACGTTGAAGTTTGCTGAGCGACTGCTGGCCAGCGCCATCGGCACCGCATCTGCGCGCGTCGTCATGGCGCTCCTTTTGCAACGTGGGGCCGGCCACACCGCCGGCGCAATGCGGCTTCTCGATGATGCATCCGATGCCATCGTCTACAACCGCGACCTGCTGCAGTCGGCCATCGACCATGTGGAACAGGGCATCGTGGTGTTCGACCATGATCTCGCGCTGGTGTGCTGGAACACGCAGTTCCGCAACCTGCTCAACCTGCCGCCGGAGTTCGGCCGCGTCGGCGTGCCGCTTGGCGACATTGTGCGGCGGCTGGACTCGGAGTTTGTTCTCGGGGCTACGGCGCAGCCGGAGGCGAGCCTGCAACTGCTGCGCCTGCTGGCCAATCAGACCGAGGCTTTCCATCTGCGCAGCAGGCAAACCAACAAGGTGCTGGAGGTTCGCAGCAATGCCATGCCCGATGACGGCCGGGTTATCACCTTCGCCGACATCACCGAGCGGGTCCATGCATCCGAAGCCCTGGAACAGCGGGTGGAGGAACGCACCGCCGAACTGACCAAGCTCAACACCCAGCTGGAAAAGGCCCGTGCCGACGCCGTGGAAATCAACGCCGGCAAGACCCGGTTCATCGCCGCTGCCTCGCATGACATTCTGCAGCCGCTCAATGCGGCCAGGTTGTTTACCTCGTCCCTGATGGAGCGCACCGCATCGCGTCCCGACGGCCAGCTGGTGCGCAATGTCGATCTGTCGCTGGAGGCGGTGGAAGAGATACTGTCGGCACTGCTCGACATGTCGCGGCTCGATGCAGGCGCTATCAAGCCGGAACTGTCGGCATTTTCGATCAACGACATCCTGAACCAGTTGCGCACCGAGTTCTCGGTCGCGGCCGGAGACAAGCAGCTCGACCTCACCATTATGCCGTGCAGCCGGATGGTCTATTCGGACCGACGCCTGATAAGGCGTATTCTGCAGAATCTGCTCAGCAACGCCATCAAGTATACCGTTTCGGGCAAGGTGTTGATGGGCGCGCGGGTTCGCGACGGCAGGCTTTGTGTCGAGGTTCATGATACCGGTCCCGGTATTCCCCACGACAAGCAGCAGCTTGTGTATCGCGAGTTCGAGCGTCTGGAGTCGGAGGACTCCGCCATTCAGGGTCTCGGCCTTGGCCTGTCCATCGTTGAGCGCATGGCCCGTGTGCTTGAACACCCCCTGACCCTCAAATCCGAGCCAGGATCAGGCTGCCTGTTCAGGCTTGATCTGCCGCTGGCGCATGGCAGGCAGGAAGTTGTGCGGCCGCATGCGCCCGCGCCGGTCCGCGGCTCGGCCAGTCTGGCCGGGCTGTCGGTGCTGGTGGTTGACAATGAACCGGCGATCATTGACGGCATGAGTGCGCTGCTTGAAGGCTGGGGCTGTACTGTGGATACGGCAACGTCAGCCGACGCGGTCCGAGAGTTGGCGGACCGGCAGGCGGTTTGGCCCTATGATGCGGTGCTGATGGACTATCACCTGGGGTCTGACAACGGGCTTGAGCTGATCGACGAATTGCGTGACAGCACCGGTGTGACGTTTTCTGCAGCGCTGATCACGGCCGAGCGGTCGGCGGACGTTCAGGCGGCATCGGAGGCTGCCGGCGTGGCGTACCTGCGCAAACCGGTTCGCCCAGCGGTGTTGCGTACCGTGCTGATGATGGCGCAGACGAAATCGGAAGCTGCGGAGTAGCGCAGCATGTCGCGCAACTGCGGCAGGTAAGCGGCTTCAGGCTGAAAAACCGGCGTCCACTGCATCGGCCTGATCGCCATCGATGCGCGAAGCGGCTATGACCGCCTGGGTGCGGCTGTCCACGTTGAGCTTCTGCAGGATAGCCGACACATGCGCCTTCACGGTGGCTTCGGAGACAGACAGTTCATAGGCAATCTGCTTGTTGAGCAGGCCTTCGCGCAACATCATCAACACCCGGGTCTGTTGCGGGGTCAGTGTGGACAGCCGATGCGCCAGGTCATCCATCTCGGCATTGCCCTGCGTGCTGAGGTCCACGTGCTCCGGCAGCCATACGTCACCGTTCAACACAGCGGAAATGGCTGCCTGCATGTCCTCAACCGGAGCGGATTTCGGAATGAAACCGAGAGCGCCAAGCGAAATCGCCCGGCTGATGACGCTTGTCTCCTCGCTGCCGGATACCACCACGACGGGCACCAACGGAAACTGTGCCCGCATCAGCATCAGTCCCGAGAAGCCCTGCACACCGGGCATCTTCAGATCCAGCAGCAACAGGTCGATATCGTCTGTTGCAGTCAGTATGTCCAGGGTTTCCTTCAGCGAGCCCGCATCGTCAAACGTCACATCTGCCAGCGCATCTTGCACGGCCAGCCGCAACGCATCCCGGAACAACGGGTGATCGTCTGCAATCACGATGCGATATGGCATTCACTGGCTCCCATATGCCCTCTTAGGGGCTCTTATAGCCGGTGCCGAATCAGTTTGGTCTCCCGAAACGTCCGCCATCACCAGTTGCGGGTGAAAAACCGGCCTTTGAACAGATATTCAGGCGTTATGGGCCGGTTGTCCAGCTTGATATTGCCGCCGGAAGGCGACTGGCCTCAGAATTGCCCAAGTTCGGCCCATCTGGTGCCGCGAATGACAAGCATTGTGTTTTGCAGCAGAGGGGTCTGCCGAAAACAACTAGAACGTTCAACCGCTTCAAGCGTTTTGTGGCAATCTTCAAATCCCTTCTTCTGACGGCGCATCGGTCTTTCCAGCGCTGTGACAGATTTGGAATTGGTCGCGTGGCTCCTGTCGCCGTCCCGAGCAGCGCGTACCATGCTCGCCCGTACATCCTGAAAAGGAAGTATGGGCGAGCGACCTTTTGGGCGCTGTTTTTCAGGTATTCTGTTTGAGCCGGTACGGACCTAGAACCCGCGCCGGACCCAGGCCTCAAAGGCATCCAGCCAGATTTTCAGGAATTTTCCGGTTTCTTCGTCGGTGAGGCTGCCGTCGTCGGCAAACTTCGTATGCGCCGCGCCGACAAACACTTCCGGCTTGGACATGGTCAGGGCCGACAGGCCGACCAGGTTCTGGCGCAGCTGGTACTGTGAGCGCCCCGTGCCGAGCGGGCCGGCAGCGGCGCCGACAACACCCACAGGCTTGTTGCCGAACGGCTGGTTCTTTACCCGGCTGATCCAGTCAGTCGCGTTCTTGAGTCCGCCCGGGATGGAGAAGTTGTATTCCGGCGTGGCGATCACGACGCCGTCGGCGGCGCGAATCTTCTCAGCAAGCTCGGTAACGATCTGCGGAACGCCTGTGGCGTCTTCGTCATCGCCGTCATAGACCGGGATGCCCTTCAGGGTCGCGATCTCCATGGACATGGACTCACCTGCCATGCTCTGCATGGCTCGCAGCAGGCTGGTGTTGAAGGATTTGGTGCGCAGGCTGCCGGAGATGGCAACGATATTCAGTTGGTCGGGCATATTGACTGGTTCCGAAAGTTGAAGAAACACGATGGAGGCAAGCGGCCCCCGGCACTATCAGTACGTTGCGCGCCCGCCGGACAGATCAAAGACGGCGCCGGTGGTAAAGCTGTTCTGCGGCGAGACGATCCAGGCGATCATGCTGGCGGCCTCATCGACCTGCAGGAAGCGGTTGCGCGGGATCTTGGACAGCATGTAGTCGATGTGCTCCTGCTTCATCTGGTCGAAAATCCTGGTCCTGGCGGCGGCTGGCGTCACGCAATTCACCGCTATGTCGTGATCCGCCAGCTCTTTTCCAAGCGACTTCGTCAACGCAATCACCGCTGCCTTGGACGCTGAATAGGCGGACGCGTTGGGATTGCCTTCCTTGCCGGCGATGGAGGCTATGTTGCAGATGCGGCCATAGCCGCGTTCAACCATGCCGGGCACCAGTGCCTTGTTGACATAGAAAGTGCCGTTAAGGTTGATGTCGATGACCTGTCGCCAGGCAGCAGGATCGTAGTCCGCCACGGTTGCATTGGGACCGGCGATACCGGCACTGTTGACCAGTATCGAGACCGGCCCCAATGCCTTTTCGGTGTTGGCAAGTGCTGCAGCAACTGCGGCTTCGTCGGTGACATCCACCGCAAATCCGGCCGCATCGCCGCCCAGTTCGCCAGCTGCATTGTCGGCAAGCGGCCCGTCCATGTCCCATAGCGCCAGCTTGGCGCCGGCCTCGGCCAGGGCTTTCGCCACTGCCAGGCCGATGCCCTGGGCACCGCCGGTCACCACGGCCACCTGGCCGGCAAGATCAATCTGCGTCATGTCGTTGAACCACCCTTTGAACAGAGAAACAGTCAGGCCATATCGAACAGCAGAAATTCCGCGTCGTCGAGAGCCTTGATGTCGATTTCTGTTTCACCGGATATGGCCAGGCCATCGCCGGCGCGCATCTGTTCGCCGTTCACCAACAACTCACCGGCAGCAAGCTGCACCCACTGGCCGCGGCCGGCGTCCGGCTTGTGGCGCACGCTTTCATCCTTGTCCAGCAGGCTGGCATAGACATCTGCGCGCTGGTGAATCTGCAATGTATCCGGTTGCGGGGTCCCAGAGATCACCAGCTTCAGCGTATTGTGGCGTTGAGAGCGATCAAAGTGACGCTGTTCGTAGGACGGTTCAAGCCCGGTTTTTTCAGGCATGATCCAGATCTGCAGGAAGTGCACCGGCTCCGTCGCCGACGCATTGAACTCCGAGTGCCTGATACCGGTGCCGGCGGACATGCGCTGCACGTCGCCCGGCCGGATCACTGAGCCGGAGCCGAGCGAATCCTTGTGCTCCAGGGCGCCGTCCAGCACATAGGAGATGATCTCCATGTCGGCATGGCCGTGGGTGTCGAACCCACCGCCGGCAGTGACCATGTCCTGGTTGATGACCCGAAGCGGGCCAAAGCCCATGTGCTCGGCATCGTGATAGCCGCCAAACGAAAAGCTGTGCTTTGATTTCAGCCAGCCAAAGTCAGCCTGGCCACGTTGTTCTGAAGGTCTGAGTTGCAGCATTGCGGTGTCTCCTGTCTCCGGCACACTCGGGCCGGATGTTTCATGCAGAATTTGAAACCACAACATAATCCTGAGGAAAATTGAGACAATAATCGAAAATGTATACGCTTTGTTGCAGTTCAAGCTACAATCAGCCGATGGACCGATTCGATAGCATGAAGGCTCTGGTCACCGCCGTGGATGAGGGCGGATTTGCGGCCGCCGGGCGCAAGCTAGGGCTGTCGCGGGTCCAGGTGTCGCGCCTGGTAACGGCGCTGGAAGACCATTTGGGGGCGCAGTTGCTGGTGCGCACCACGCGCACCATGGCGCTGACCGAAGCCGGCCAGGTGTTTGTCGAGCGCGCCCGCGTTCTGGTTGACGACATGGCCGAGGCGGAAGCCGCCGCCGGTGACCTGACCGGTGAGCTGAAGGGCCTGTTGCAGATCAATGCGCCGATGACGTTCGGCGTCAGCCATATTGCGCCCGCCGTCAACGACTTCATGCGCCAGCATCCGGATATCACCGTGTCGCTGAACGTCAACGACCGGTTTGTCGACCCTTATGAAGAAGGTTTCGACATTACTCTGCGCATTGGCGATCTGCAGCCGTCATCGCTGATCGCCAGAAAAATCTGTCCGATCCGCAGGCTGATGTGCGCAAGCCCGGCATACCTTGAAAACCGCGGCCGCCCGCGTACACCTGCCGACTTGGCTGACCATGCGATTTTGCATTACGGCCACCTGGGCAACGAGATGCACTGGCCGTTGCGCGGGCTCGGCAACTCAAACCGGCTGGCGGTGTCACCCGTGCTGTGCTCGAACAATGGCGATGTGCTGAAGCTGGCCAGCCTGGCCGGCCAGGGTATTGTCCTGCTGCCGGCCTTCATTGCCGCCGATGAACTGGCAAGCGGCGCGCTGGTGCCCGTGCTGGAAGGGTTTGAACCGGCTCCGATCGCGCTGCATGCGATTTACCCGCCGGACAGGTACCGGCCGGCCAAGACGCGGGCATTCGTTGACTTTCTCACCGGCCGTTTTAAGCGTCGTCCGCCGGGCGGGCCGGTGTAGCGCTCACGCTGCGTCAGGCTTCTTGATGGTCTTGTAGGCGGCAAGGGCGGCGTCGCGGGTCTCGCCCAGATCGACGATCGGGTGCGGATAGCTGGTGCCGAGATCCACGCCCGCATCGCTGAGCACATCTTCCGGTGCCTGCCACGGCTTGTGGACGAACTTGTCGGGCAGCCCGGAAAGCTCCGGCACCCAGCGCCGGACGTAGCTGCCGTGCTTGTCGAACTTCTCGCCCTGAAGAACCGGGTTGAAGATGCGGAAATAGGGCGCTGCGTCGGCCCCGCAGCCAGCCACCCACTGCCAGCTTGCCGAGTTGGAGCCGATATCCGCATCGACCAGCGTGTCCCAGAACCAGTGCTCGCCGGTCTGCCAGGGAATCCGCAGGTTCTTGATCAGGAAAGACGCCGCGATCATGCGCACCCGGTTGTGCATCCACCCGGTCGTCCACAGTTCCCGCATGCCGGCATCCACGATGGGAAACCCGGTCTTGCCCTGTTGCCAGCAGGCGAGCTTCTCATCGTCCTGCAGCCAGGGAAACTCCGCGAATTCCGGTTTGAACGGTTCGCTCGGCAGGTCTGGCCAGTGGTGCAGCAGGTGGTAGGAAAACTCCCGCCACAGAATTTCCTTCTCGAAGGTATGCGCACCCCGGTCAATGCTGCCGCGGGCCGATGCGACGGCATGGCTGGTGGCCGCCCAGCACTGCAGCGGGCTGATCTCGCCGAAATGCAGGTGCGGCGACAGGCGCGAGGTGCCCTTCACATCCGGCAGGTTGCGGGCCTCGTTGTAATCGCCAACCGCAATTTCGAGAAAATGCTTCAGTTTTTCATGGGCTCCGGCCTCGCCCGGTGTCCAGCGCTTCGCAAATCCACCCGCCCAGTCCGGTCGGCCCCGGTAAAGCTCCATGTCGTCGAGGCTGTCACCGGCCACATCTCCTTCGTAGAAATCCATTTTCCCCGGGGCCGGACGCGGCTTCCGGGTGATCTCCTGGGACAGGCAGTTTCGCGAAAACGGGGTGTAGACCTTGTATGGCCCGTCACTTCCAGTCCTGATCGCCTCGGGTTCATGCAGCAGAAACCCGGAAAACCGCCGGCATTCTATCCCCTCGGCGGCACAGTGTGCGGCAATCTGCTTCTCCTGCTCGCCGGACCATGGCGCGTAACCGCGCGAGAAATAGACCGCCTTTGCTCCGGTCTCCGCAACCAGTCGCCCAAGCACGCTGAGCGCCGGGCCGCGGCGAAAGACCAGCCTGCCGCCCAACGCTTCCAGGGATGATGCCAGTGACGCCAGGGACTGCTGCAGCCACCAGCGCGAAGCGCCGCCCATGGCGAACTCGCCGGGTGTCGTGTCGTCGAGAACAAATACCGGCAGGATCGGACGACCGGACGCAACGGCGGCGCTGAGGCAGGCATTGTCACTGAGGCGCAGGTCCTGGATGAACCAGACGATGATGGGGTGGCCGCTCACTTGGGTATCCGCTGCACTGTTGAGACTTTGCTGATGAAGAAACGCATGAACCGGATGTGTGGTTCAACCAGCATTAGCACTAAACGGCTTGAGTTCGATAGCGCCGAACTGCTCCGCATAGGCGTGAATGGCCGGCGATCCGCCCAGGTGCATCAGCAAAATCTTGTCCTGAGGTTCGAAACGGCCAGCGGCATTCAAATCCAGCAATCCGCGAATGGCGCGGCCTTCATAGACAGGGTCGGCAATAAGCCCCTCCTTGGTCGCCATAAGGCGGATGCCCTGCTTGATGGCGTCGTCTGCAAACCCGTAGCTCGCATTGTTCGATGCAATTACCTCCACATCACCTTCACTGACCGACCCTGGCAATCCCAGGGCTTCCAGTGTTGCATTGGCCAATTCACTTACCCGCCGTGTCTTGATCTGCGTTTCCCCGTCATCCGCAATGCCGACGATGCGGGTCTTGAGACCCAGTGCGGTGAATCCGGCCAGCAAACCGGCTTGCGTGCTGCTGGATCCGGTCGTGTGCAGAATATGATCAAATGTAACGCCCGTCTGCTCCATCTGAGCGGCGATTTCCGCCGCGCAATTGACATATCCCATGCTTCCAAGCGGATGTTCCGAAGCACCGCCTGGGATCAGGTAGGGCGAGTTTCCAGACGCTCGCAGATGCGCCATGAATTCCTTCAACGGTCCCTGATCTTCGATGGGGCGCTCCGTTTCATCGATATACAGTTCGGCGCCCATCAAGCTGCTCAACAGGATGTTCCCAACGCTGCGATAATTGGGTCCCGCATCCTTGGTCCACGCGCAATGCAACAGGGCACATTTCATGCCCGCTCGAGCTGCAGCTGCCGCCACCTGGCGCGTATGGTTCGACTGGATGGCTCCGACAGAGACAAGCATGTCGCAGCCGTTGCAAATGGCGTCCCCAACCAGAAACTCCAGCTTGCGGGTCTTGTTGCCACCGCCCTCCAACCCGGACAGATCATCCCGTTTCATCCACAGCTGTGGTCCCTCCAGCAATGTTCCGAAATTGTTGAGCCGGTGAAGCGGGGTCGGCAGCTGCGCCAACCGAAATCTCGGCAGCTGGTCCAGGCGGGTCTTCAAATCTGCCAGAGAAACACCACTACCCATCACATATTCTCCTTGCCGGCGAAACGGCATAAATAGTGAACTTAAGCAAATCAGGCTTCAACGCTGATTTTGTTCGTATGCCGGCCGATCAGGACATGCGTCCCCGCGCGGCGACCAGCAACCCGGTCAAAACTGAGCGATGACCGATTGAGCTTTTCTGAAAACAGCGTTGGACAACTTTGATGTCAGCATGCATGCCGCTGTCGGCAAGGGCTTTATGGGCTGGTCCAGGGTGGAAGAGGCCTCGTCCCAACTGTTCAGCTCAGGATTTCCGATCTATCCTGGCTCGTCTCGCAGAAGGTGTCCCGGTAACCCTTCGGTGAAATGCCGACATGACGCTGGAAAGCCCGCCGCATGCGCTGCTCATCGGAAAACCCCGAATTGAATGCGATCCTTGCCAGTGGCAGGCTGGTCTTGGTGAGCGCCCGCTTGGCTGCATCGACGCGCATCATTTCGACCGTTTTGGCTGGCGTACATCCAATCTTTTGCTTGTATCTGCGCGAAAAGTTGCGCGGGCTCATTGCAAGCCGCTCTGCCATCTTCGCTACGCTCAGGTCGCTTTGCAGGTGTCCGGCAATCCAGGCATGAAGGTCGGCAAACTGCCCTTCCGATTCCGCTGCCTGCATGTTCAGGACATCGCTGAACTGCGACTGTCCGCCTGGCCTCTTGAAGAACACAACCAGAGCCTGCGCAACCTGCATGGCCACGTCGTGACCTAAGTCTTCCTCGATCATTGCAAGAGCCAGGTCGATGCCGGCGGTGACCCCGGCTGATGACCACATGTTGCCATTCCTGACAAACAACGGATCCCGTTTCACTTCGACATTGGGGAAACGCCTCTGCAATTCTTCAACCTGGCGCCAGTGGGTGGTCACACTTTGTCCATCCAGCAATCCTGCCGCCGCTATCAGGAATGATCCCATGCAAGTCGATGCGATGCGCCTGCAGCGCGTGCTTTGAGACTTGATCCAGGCAACCAGCGCATTTTGCTCCAGGGCATCGAAGACGCCGTTTCCGCCTGCGACTATCAGGGTGTCTATCGGGTGTTGCGCCGCCTGGTCGAGCGTGACGGCGCCAAGGTCGACGCCGCAATCCGTGGCAACGGGTCCGCCATCCGGCGCGGCAACAATGACGTCGTATGCCGGCTGTCCGGTTGCGGCCCCGGTGTTGTTTGCACTTGAGAAGGCCTGCAGCGGTCCGGTGACATCCAGCAGCGTGACCCCGGGATAAACGACAAACACCACGCGCTTGCCTGAGGATTTGGCGCCATTCAGTACTTTGGCTGTTTTTGATTGCATACTGTCATTTATGCCAAACCTCCACGCTTGTAAATCAATCCAATGACAAAGATTGACGTCAGTCATCCGGCAGACAGGCCCGGTAACCACCGCGCCGTCCTCATTATCGGACTTTCCTTTGTCGCGCTGGCCTTGACCTTTTCTGCCAGGGCGGCGCTGGGGCTGGTCATGCCGGTGCTGGAACAGGAACTGGGATGGACACGCAGCTTTACCTCAGGCGCCGCGGCGCTGGCTTTGCTGGTCATGGCGGTGATCGCCCCGTTCGGCGGCAGGCTCGTCGACAAGCAAGGCGCCCGGGCGATCCTGCTGATCGGATTGGCGGCCCTGGCGGCCGGATGCTTCCTGGTCGCCGCCACGGCAAACCCGCTGGCATTCTTCCTCGCCTTCAGCGGTATTGCTGCGGTCGGATTTGGCCTTGTCGCAACACATGTCGTTTCCACCGCCGTCGAGCAGGAGGTCACCCGCAACAAGGGCCTTGCCACCGGCATCGCGACGTCCGGTTCGACCGGTGGTCAGTTCCTGATTGTGCCGCTGCTGGCGCTGCTGATCAGCACCTACAGCTGGCGTCTGGCCTTTGTTGCGCTTGGACTGGGGACACTGGTCATCATGGCCTGCGTCTATCATTGGTTTCCACGCTACACCGAGCCGGGGACCGCAGGCGATGAAAACACCGCCTCTCATCATGGTCTCCGGCATGACCTGGGCCGCATTCTGAAGCTGCCGACGTTTCAGATCCTGTTCTGGAGCTACTTCATTTGCGGCTACACTACATCCGGCGTGATCGAGACGCATTTCATGCCCTATGCCGCATTCTGCGGTTTTGGTCCGGTGCCGTCAGCAACTGCATACGGATTGCTGTCCGCAATCAATCTGGTTGGTATGATCCTCGCTGGCTGGCTCACCGATCGCATGAACCGACCTTTGCTGCTTGGGTTGATCTACCTCATTCGCGGGGCCAGTTTTGTCATCCTGATCAATGTCGGGGCCAGCTTTGAGACCCTGATCTTCTTCTCGATCCTGTTCGGTCTGGTTGACTATTCGACCGTTCCCGTAACTGCCAGTCTGGTGGCTTCGCACATTGGCAAAGGGGTCATGGGGTTGGCGTTCGGTCTGATCTCGGCCGGACACCAGGTCGGCGGGGCGCTGGGCGCCTATTTCGGCGGCCTGCTGTACGACCTCTATCTGCAATATGACTGGGTCTGGTGGACCTCAGTCTGGCTCGCTGTTTTTGCGGGCATCCTGGTTTTCCTGTTGAAAGACAAACCGGTCACCCAGGTTCTAGGGTCAGAACGCACTCATGCTGCCGGCTAAACTGTGCATATGCCTGTGTCACAAACTGAACATGGCGGCCCAATTGGCCGCGGTCATTCCATTGCGGTAATCCTCCTGCATGCGGCCGTCCAGGACTTCAACCAGCAGCCGGCTTTCCAGCCACACCTCGACACATTCGAACGGCCCCCGGTTGCAGATGCGGGCCCGCCAGCTCTCGGCGGCGGCGCGCTCCAGAATCTCAGAACGATCGAGGTGCGAGCTCAAGGCTGCATGAACAAAGCTTGCCTTGCTGTCAGGTGCGGTGACCTCGCAGTCCACTTGATCAGGCCCGGCCGTCAGCACATGGGTCAACGGGTAAACCTCGACAGCCGTTCCGTCATCCGCTGCGGTGAAAGCGATCCAGCAGTCAGGGAAAGGCGGAAATTGCAAACACCGGCCACCGAGGACATCCGCAAGGAAGTGCGCAACTCTTTTTGGGTTTTGGGCGTTCAGGGAAACGTGCAGCAAACTCATCCTAAATCCGTCGTCCGGTTGTTTGTGGGCATCGGGCTCAGGCCGATAGGCAAGATGTGTGCAGCTTATGCCGGGTGCGGGGCCAAAATCGGACAGCACCGTTACAAGCTGCGCCACCTTGGCGAAAGTGCTTGACTTCTCAGATGTCAGGGATTACCTGACTGTCAGGTAAGTCCTGACGTATAGAGGTGTTGCAATGAGCCTGCATTGTTCATTTTGTGGCAAGTCCGAAGACGAAATAGCCAAGCTGGCGGCAGGGCCGGGCGGAATCTACATCTGCGATGAGTGTGTTGAAGTATGCCAGTTGGCCATGAGTGGTGCCGATGTGCCACCCAAAGAGTTTGATCCGAACAACTGGCCGACCGAGCGCCTGCTCGGCGCGCTCAAGGCACTGGATGCAACGGCCGAGTCCTATCGGGAGCATCTGGCGCGAGCCGTCGATGCACTGCGGTCGCGCAAAGTCAGCTGGGCAAAAATCGCCAGACCGCTCGGTGTGTCACGGCAGTCGGCCTGGGAGCGCTTCAGCTAGAGCACTAGGCGGAAAGCGACAGCACTCTAATTGCCAGATGCGCTCATGCCGCCGGTTTCGCTGCGCGATTCCAGCAGCTGGGTCAGCCAGTCCGGATCCATTTCCGGCACCGACGACAGCAACAGCTGGGTGTAGTCCGGATGCGGTGGCGACAGGATGTCGTCTTTCATGCCCTGCTCGACCACGCGACCCTGGAACATCACCACGATCTGATCGGATATCGCCTTCACCGTGGCGATGTCGTGGGTGATGAACAGGTAGGTGATGTTGAATTCCTTCTGCAGCCTCAGCAGCAGCTTCAGAATGCCTTCCTGGACGATCTGGTCAAGGGCGGACGTCACCTCGTCGCAGATGATCAGTTCAGGGTCGGCGGCCAGCGCACGGGCGATACAGATGCGCTGTTTCTGGCCGCCCGACAGTTCGCTGGGCAGCCGCTCCATGAAGCTGTCATCAAGCTCGATCATCTTCAGCAGTTCGGAGACCCGTTCATCGAGCTGCTTGCCCGACAGGCCCAGATAGAATTCGAGCGGCCGGCCAATGATGTCGCGCACCGTGTGCTTGGGGTTCATCGCTGTATCGGCCATCTGGTAGATCATCTGGATGCGGCGCAGCTGGTCCTTGGTCCGGTCCTTGAGCGCCAGCGGCAATGGCTCGTCATTGAACAGCACGTCGCCCTTCATCGGCGGCAGCAGGCCGGTGATCACCCGCGCGGTGGTCGACTTGCCGGATCCGGATTCGCCCACAACGGCCACGGTGGAGCCGCGCGGAATGTCTATGGTGACGTCCTCCAGCACCTTGATGGTGCCGCCATAGCTGGCATCGACGCCGTTCACCCGCAGGATAATGTCGTCGCTGGTTTCCTGGGGCTTCTCCAGCGACCGTACCGCCCACAAGGATTTTGTGTACGGCATTTCCGGCTTTTCCAGCATTTTCCGGGCCGGCGCATCCTCGACGGTTTCACCGTAGCGCAGCACCTTGATGACATCGGCCATCTGCGCCACTACGGCAAGGTCATGGGTGATGTAGATCGCCGCCGTGTGGAATTGCTCGACGATGTCGCGCATGGCGGCCAGAACTTCCACCTGGGTGGTCACGTCAAGCGCCGTTGTCGGCTCATCGAAAATGATCAGGTCGGGCCGCGACGACATGGCCATGGCGGTCATCGCCCGCTGCAGCTGGCCACCGGACACCTGGTGCGGATAGCGGTCGCCGATATTGTCGGGATCGGGCAGTTGCAAGGCGGCAAACAACTCCCGCGCGTCTGCTTTCGCCTCATCGGCAGGCCGCAGGCCATGATCGACGGTTGCCTCGACACACTGGTCGATCAGGCGGTGCGCCGGGTTGAAGGATGCCGCCGCGCTCTGCGCAACATAGGCGATCCTGGAACCGTGCAGAGTGCGCAATTCCGCATCACTCTTGGAGCGCAGGTCCATGCCGTCGAACATGATGGTCCCGTCGGTGATGCGGCAACCGGGTTGCGCATATCCCATGGCGGCCTTGCCGAGCGTGGACTTGCCCGCCCCGGATTCGCCGATCAGGCCCATGACCTCGCCGCGGTGCAGCTTCAGGTCGACCCCCTTGATGATCGGGTGCCAGACGTCGTCGGAAAAACCTTCGATGCGAATGTCCCGCATGTCCAGCAGCAGATCGCCGGCCCGCGAGGTCCAAGTCAACGCCGAGGGGCGTACCCCTCAGTGAGGCGGCAGAAGGCTTCTATG